>JACZKN010000554.1 GCA_014859985.1 Candidatus Krumholzibacteriia bacterium
CCCCCATGCGGCGCGGGGGCGGTGGAGGAATCGGAGGCGGTCCCGGTGGTCCCGGCGGCCGCAGGAGATAATCACATGCGGGGAAACGGTCGGAAAGACCGCGCGATGCGCGGGGTCGTCTTCGCGTTCGCGGGGGCGTTGATCGGAATGGCGTTGTTCCTGCCCGGAAGGGTCGTCGCCGGGTGGGAAGTCGGGGCCAAGGCGGGGTTCGATACGAACGTCGGCCGCACGGTCGACGACGGCGACAGCGATGTGTTCCTTCTGGGGTACGGGGCGTATCTCCGCCAGGCGGATGGGGAGAAGCGGTTCGACTGGACGTTCTCCGGGGTCCTCGAGGGGGCCGCCTACGCGGACTATACGGACCTCGATTACGGGTCGGCGTCGATCTCGCCCGGATTGTTGTGGATCGTCCGTCCCGGGTGGACCTTCAATCTTTCGCCGTTTTTCCAGGTGAAGGAGATGAGCGATTCCGACCAGTCGGCGGTCGCGTTCGGCGCGCGGGTCGACCTCCGGCAGGAATTGTCGCGGATGACGTACCTTGGAGAATTCGTTTCCTGGACCGACAGCCGCGCCGATGTCGAGACATACTCGTATACCGAGATCGCGGCGGGGGCGGCGTTCGGCGTGAACTGGACCGACGCCGTATTCACCGAGGTCGGGTACCGGTACGCCCATGGCGATTCCTTCATGTCCCTGGGAACCGCCACGCTGGCCCCGGGGGGACGCGCCGGATCCGGCGGGGGGCGGGACCCGGCGCCGCAGGGCGGGCCGCGTCGTCGTGGCCGATCTACCGCGCGTTCAGTTCCTCGCGGAGCCTGTCCAGTTCCCGGCGCATCTCGTCCAGTTCCTTGCGCATCTGCCGAAGGTCGCCGTCCGCCCGGTCGAACTCGCGGATCACCTCGATGCGCCGGTGGGGGTCCTTCACGACCCGGACGTCGTGCTTGCCCATGGGCGGCAGGTGCCGGTAAATCATCTTCGGCGCCATGAGGTGGTACTCGTCGCCGTCGTCGCCGAAGAAGTGCATGCCGGGCAGGTCGCCCTCCGGCGCCTCGGCCAGGGTCACGTCCGCGCCCTGCTTCTTGCCCTTGCGCAGGAACTCGACCTTCACCTGCTCCTCGGGCTTGGTGCCGGCCAGGGCCTCGTGCAGGTCGGCCGTGTCCGTGATCTCCGCGTCGCCCAGCTTGACGATCACGTCGCCCGCCTTCAGGCCCGCCTTGGCGGCGGGGCTGTCCGCCTCGACCTCGGTGACCAGGGCGCCGGTCCCGTCCTTGGCCCCGAAGTACTCGCCCAGCTGGGGGCTGAGGTCGTCGATGTGGACGCCCAGCCAGCCGCGGTCGCGGCCGGCCAGGATGAGCTTGAATGCGCCGTCGTCGCCGTGCAGGCGCTCGAACAGACGGGCGCCTCCGTCGTCGCCGGTGACGGAGCGCCAGGCGAAGCCGTCCTCCGCCTCGCCCAGTTCGACCTGGATCGTCTGCTTCCTGCCTTCGCGCAGCACCGTCACGTCCACCTTGTCGCCCGGCTTGCCGGCGCGCACGGCGGCGGTCAGGGACGAGTAGTCGGAAAGGGGCTTGCCTGCGAAGGCGACGATGACGTCGCCGTCCTGCAGCCCGGCCTTCGCGGCCGGGCTTTCGTCCACGACCTCGCTCACGAGGACGCCGGCCTGGTCGCCCAGCTGCAGGGCCTTGACCATCGCCGGGGTGAGATCCTGGAGCCGGACGCCCAGGTAGCCGGAATCGCCCGCCAGGGCGGGCGCGGCCGCGAGCAGGGCGCCGAGCGCCAGGGCCGGAAGGGTGCGTCTTGCAGCCGTAACCGCGTTCATGACAGGATCCTTTCCCTTGCAGGGTCGTGTCAGGGGAGTGCCATGCAGGCCTCCCTCTTACGCCGGGGCAGGGGAGCGGGTTCCCGTCGTCAGACGACGTGCTGGGCGTCCTCGAGCATGATGCTCAACTGGGCCAGGACCAGGTCCTTCGCCCCGAGCATCACCGCCTCGTCGGTGGCGTCCAGGCGCAGGGAGGGATCCTTGTCCAGGCCGATGCCCAGCTGCACGCAGGCCTTGTCGGCCAGGGCCACCAGGTTGATCAGGGTGCCGGCCTCGGCCAGGTCCTCGCGGTGGTGGTCGCGGACGACCTCGCAGTAGACCTCCGGCAGGCGCCAGTGGCGGGCCAGGTCGTAGCCGTGCTTGGTGTGGCCGGTGTCGATGAGTTCCACCAGCACCGCGGGCGGCAGGGCGACCGGCAGCTCGCCCGAGACCGCCAGGTCGTCGATGATGCGCACGAGCATCAGGCTGCCCACGTCGTGCAGCAGACCGCCGATGAAGGCCTCGTTCTCCAGGTCCGCGAAGCCCAGCTTCTTGGCCAGCCAGCGCGCGCCCATGGCCGCGGCCACGGCGTGGCGCCACAGGTCCGGGATCATGGCCCGGAGCTGGGGCGTGCGGGCCTGGTAGGCCGCCTTCTCCGTCGACAGCACGGCCAGGCGCACGATCTCCGGCGCGCCCAGGCGCACCACGGCGTCGCGCACGGTGCGCACCGGGGAGAGGCCGCCGTAGAAGGAGCCGTTGGCGACCCGCAGCACCTCGGTGGTCAGGGCCTGGTCCGAGCCGATGATGCCCACGACCTCGCCCATCTCGAAGTCCGGGTCGGTGGTCACGGCCTGCAGCTTGGCCGTGATCTGGTTGGCCGGAGGCAGGTCCACGCGGCCCGCGGCGATGCGCTGTTCGATCAGGTCCATGAGGGACAGCTGGGTCGTCATCACTTGACTCCTTGCAGGCGACGGAGCTCCGGCAGCGGGCGGGGCTTGGCCAGGCGAGGCAGGGTGCGGATGATCTCCTCGAAGGTCGTCAGGCCGCCCTCGGCCTTCAGGATGCCGTCCTCCAGGAGGGACACCAGACCCGTGCTCTCGACGCTGATGCGGCGGATCTCGTAGCTGGTTCGGCGCTGGATCAGCGCCTCCTTGACCGGCTCGTTGAGGATGAGCAGTTCGTACACCGCCACGCGGCCGGCGTAGCCCAGGTGGCGGCACATGCGGCAGCCGGTGCCGCGGAAGAAGGTGATGGGGCCGGTGTCCTTGGCGTTGTAGCCCAGGCGGCGGATTTCGTCGGGGGTCAGCTCGTGCTTCTCGCGGCAATGGGAGCAGACCCGGCGCACCAGGCGCTGGGCCACCACGCTGACCACGGTCGAGGAGATCAGGAACGCCTCGATGTCCATGTGCAGCAGCCGCAGCAGGCCGCCGATCGAGTCCTCGGTGTGGAAGGTGGTCAGCACCTTGTGGCCGGTCAGCGCCGCCTGGATGGCGGTGTCGGCGGAGAAGCGGTCGCGCACCTCGCCGATCACGATCACGTCCGGGTCCTGGCGCACGATGTGGCGCAGGGTCTCCTCGTACGTGGTGCCGATCTTGGCGTTGATCGAGCACTGGCTGATGCCGCTGATGACGTACTCCACCGGGTCCTCGGCGGTGATGATGCTGGTGTTGATGTCGTTGAGGTAGTTGATGGACCCGTACAGGGTGGTGGTCTTGCCCGAGCCGGTGGGCCCGGTGATCAGCACCACGCCGCTGGGCACGTCCAGCACGTCGTTGCGGAAGCGCTCGAGCACCCGGGGCGCCATGCCCAGTTCGTGGATGTCCAGCAGGTGGCTGCGGTTGTTCAGCAGGCGCATCACGATCTTCTCGTCGTGGATGGTCGAGTAGAAGGAGACGCGCAGGTCGATCTTCGCGCCGTCGTGCTCGAAGAGCATGCGGCCGTCCTGGTGGCGCCGCTTCTCGGCGATGTCGGCTCCAGCCATGACCTTCAGACGGCTGGTGAGGGGGCGGGCGGCGTCCACGGGCAGGTCCTGGGTCTGGACCAGCACGCCGTCCAGGCGCATGCGGATGCGCACCTTCTCCTTCATGGGCTCGATGTGGATGTCGCTGGCGCCGGCGGCGACCGCGTCGCGCAGGATGTCGTTGACGGTGCGGACGATGCCGCTCTCGTTCAGCTCGGCCTCCGCCGGCTGGCCGAGCGCCCGGATGGCCCCTTCGATGGCGAAGCGGCGGGCCAGGGCCGGCTGGGGCGTCTCGCCCAGCAGCCGCGCGGCCTCGGCCAGGGCCTTGGTGTTCAGGGGGTCGACCAGGGCCAGCAGCAGCGAGCCGTCCTCGGCGCGCACGGGGAAGCAGCCGTTCTGCTCCAGCCAGGCCGGCCGCACCTTGGCCAGCAGGCGCTTGTCCCGGGGCAGCTTGTCGGTCTCCAGGTAGGGGAAGCCCAGCTGCACCGACAGGACGTTCAGCAGCTCGTCCTCGGTCAGGAAGTGGTTCTCGACGAGGACCTCGCCCAGCTTCTTGCCGGACTCCTGCTGCATGCCGATAGCCGCCTGCAGGTCGGTCTCGCTGAGCACGCCCAGCTCCAGCAGCAGGGTGCCGATGCGGATGGTCAGCCGGTTGGCCCGCAAGGTGTCGCGCAGCTTCCGCTCGTCGATCAGTTCGAGTTCCTGCAGGATGCTGACCAGGGGCCGCCGGTTGCCCAGCTTCTCCCGCACCCGCAGGGCGTACTCCAGCTGTTCGCGGGTCAGGTGGCCCGCGTCGACGAGCATCCCGGCGATCTCGAGGGCGGCCTCGACGGTCTGTGATTGGCTGGTGGACATGCGGCTGCACACTCCTGCGTCCCTGGGCCGGCGGTCCTCGGCCGTTCCCTGCGCGTGAGGTTTCGACCGCAGGAGACCCGGCTGTAGCCCGTAATGCCCGTGTGGCCGGAGATTTCCCCGTCAACCGGACGGGCCGGCGGCCGATAAGGGAACCACGGAACCCCGGGCCCGCGCCCGCACCCGTCGGAGCGCGCAGGAAGGACGACCAACGCCATGCCCGCCATCGCCTGGAGCAACGAATTCAGCGTCGGCGTCGAGGCCCTCGACACCCAGCACCGCCGCCTGTTCGACGTGGTGAACGAACTGGACGAAGCCATCGAGAAGCTGCGCGGCCAGCGGGTGACGACCGGCGTCCTGCGCGAGCTCGTGGGCTACACCCAGGAGCACTTCGCCTTCGAGGAGCAGCTGATGGCCGAGGCCGGCTACCCCGACCTGCCCGCTCACCAGGCGCAGCACCGCGCCATCATCCAGAAGATCGAACGGTTCGAGTACGAGCTGAACGGCGAGGGGTACCGCATCAGCCGCGAGGTGCGGGATTTCCTGCAGCAATGGCTGATGACCCATATCGCGCGCGACGACATGGCCTTCGCGGGGGCGTTGGCGCCCGGGAAGGTGAAGGCCTGAGGCGGGGGTGCTCGCGGATCCGCGTCCGTGCGGCGCGCAGCCTCAGGCGCGCACCAGCCGATCTCCGTCCCGCTTCAATCCCGCACGCGTCGCCAGCATGGCCAGGAAGGCCTCCCGATCGGCCGGGGAGATCATGGTCCCCGCGGAGAATCCCGGGCCCGTGCGGACGGCCAGCCGGTCCAGCGACAGCGCCGGGGACGATAGCGGGTTGCGCGTGGGCTTGACCTCCACGATGGACGCCAACGGGATGCGCTGCCTGACGACGCCGAAGCGGACGATCAGCTCGCTACGCGCGATGCCGTAGCGCACGGGGACCACCAGCAACCCGTACAGGGCCACCGTGACGACGCACGTGACGACGGCCGCGGTGGTTCCGGCGGAGTCACCGGCGACGAGGCTCGCTCCCAGCGCCCCGAAAGTCACCAGCGGGGCGGCCGCAAGGATGACCCCCAGCCACCAATCCACCTTGGATCGATACCAACTGACGTCCATATCGTTCATTCGATCACGTCCTCAGGCAAGATGTCCAGCAGCATACGGTCATGGTACGTGCCGTCGGCCCCGCGTTCGTACCGCCGCCCACGGCGATGACGAAGTTGGTCGTGCGTCCTGCTCCATCCTGGTCATCGCCGAGGAGTTCGTTCCGGTCGAAGTCGTCGTCGGGCGGACTCCAGTGGCGCGCGATCCCGGGTTCGCGGAGGATCGCCAGGAGGCGTGGGAGATCGTCCGGAGTCGCCGGACGAAGGACGACGCTGGATCCGTGAAGGGTGGGCTTCATCCGCTTCTCCTGGAGTTCGGCCCGCGTCACGGCCTGCGGTAGACGTCCGTGCTCAGGTACTTCAGCCCCGAGTCGCACATCAGGGTCACCACGGTGGCGTCCGGGCCCAACCGCGCGGCCTCGCGCAGGGCGGCGATCACGTTCGCGCCCGACGAGGTGCCGGCGAACAGGGCCTCCTCCCTGGCCAGGCGCCGGGCCATGGCCTTGGCCTCGGCGGTGGGGACGGCCTCGAGCGCGTCCACCAGCGACGGCTCCCACAGGGGCGGCGTGTAGCCGATGCCCACGCCCTCGATCTTGTGGGGGCCCGCCGCACCGCCCGCCAGCACCGCCGACTCGGCCGGCTCGACCGCGACGATGCGCACCTTCGGCCGGCGCTCCTTGAGCACCGTGGCCACCCCGCGCAGGGAGGCGGCCGTGCCCACGCCGTGGACGAAGGCGTCGACGCGGCCGCCCTCGCTGGGCACCAGGTGCAGCTCGGCGCCCAGGGCGGCCATGTGGTCCAGCTTCTCGCGGCTGAAGGCGTCCGAGGTGACGATGCGCAGCCGGTAGCCCCGGGCGGCGCAGACCAGCGCCAGGGAGGTGCCGGTGCTGCCGCCGGTGTACTCGACCACGGTGCCGCCGGGCCGCAGGCGGCCGTCCCGCTCCGCCGCCGCGACCACCGCCCGGGCCATGCGGTCCTTCATGCTGCCGGCGGGGTTCTCCCACTCCAGCTTCACCAGGACGCGGGCGCTGCCCGGCGGGACGATCCGGCAGAGCGGCACCAGGGAGGTGCCGCCGACGGCGTCGAGCACGGGGCGGGATCGACCGGACATGGGCTCCTCCTGTTCGCGGGGGAGGGGAACGCTAGCACGGTGATCGTACCCGATGCGAGAATTTCTCCTTTCCTGCAGTCCGTTTCGATATAATGAAAAAAGAAAATCACCCAACTGCGGTGCAGGGACTTGCCATTCACATGATTGGGGGGAATCATGGATCGGATGCGCTCGTATCTGTTTATTGGGCTGCTACTTGCCGGCCCGGCCCGATCTGCGGTCATCAACGTCCCCGCCGACGCCAACTCGATCCAGGGAGGGCTCGCTCTCGCAGCGGCCGGGGACACCGTCCAGGTTGCCTGCGGAACCTACCTGGAATACGGCATTGTGGTGCCCGACAGGGTCGTGCTGCTCGGCCAGCCCGGGGATCCCGACTGTTGCATCGTCGACGCGCAGGGACTGGGCGCCGCGTTCCTTTGCAGCGCCGGCTTCGGCGACACGCTGACCACGATCCAGGGCTTCATGATCACCGGCGCTGCGGATGCCGCGGTCAGGGCCACGGTGAGCATGCGGCTGCTGGACTGCGTGGTCGCGGGCAACGAGGGTGACGAGGCCGGCGGACTGTGGTCGTCGGGGCAGCGCATGATCGTCCGGGGCTGCGAGTTCCGCGACAACCGTGCTCCGTCCGGCGGCGGCGCGATTCGCCACTCATGGGGCAACTCCGGCCGCCTGGAGGTCGAAGGCAGCCGGTTCCACGGCAACACGGGACGGACCGGAGCGATCGCGATCGTAGGCTACGATCCGATCAGCACCAACCAGTCACGGGTGGTCAGCTGCACGTTCGACCGGAACACGGGCACGGCCGTGGGGGCGATCTACGCCGAAGGCACGTATCACAAGAGCAGCCTCCTCGTCGAAAACTCCACTTTCGTCCGCAACGACGTCATGTCCCCCGAGGCGGATCCCCCGGACCGGCAGGCGGCTGCCCTGCGCAGCACCGTCCAGGTCACGCTGCGGAGCTCCGTCGTGGCGTTCAGCTACCCGCGGGCGATCTACGGCGAGTACTATGGAGGCTCCCTCTTCTTCCTCTACTGCTGCGATCTCTACGGCAACGCCCTTGGCGACTATATCGACGGCGACGCCTACCAGGCCACGGTCCGCGACAACTTCTCGGCCGATCCCCTCTTCTGCGATCCGCCCGGCGGCGACTGGCGTCTCGCCGCGGACTCGCCCTGCCTCGACGTTCCCGGCTACGGGCTGGTGGGTGCCTGGGGGCTGGGCTGCGCGGCGGCGCCCGGGCCGCGGGCGTGGGCCGTCCCGGGCGATGCTCCCACGATCGCCGCGGCACTCGACTCGGCATGGACAGGCGACACGGTGACGGTATCCTGCGGCACGTACGACGAGGAAACGTTGGTGGTCCGTGCCGGCATCACGTTGCAGGGGGCGGTCGAAGCGGCGGATTGCGTGGTGATCGGCGGCAAGCGGCCGGGGCCCGCGCTCATCTGCGCGGGGTCGCACGCGGAATCGACCGTCGAGAACCTGACCGTGACGAGCCGGCCGGAGGCGGCCGCGCCGTGGTCCGGAATCCTCGTGAACCACGGCGCATCCGTCCTTCGCAACTGCGTCGTTACGGGCGCCGCAGCGGACTACCAGCAGGCCGCGATCAGCTGCTGCGACGGATCCGCGGTCGTGCTTGACCGGTGCCTCCTCTACGGGAACGCCACCGCAAGCGCCGTCTACAGCCTCCGCTCGGCCGTCGAAGTCGTCGGCTGCACGATCGTCGCCAACGAAGGTGCGGGCATCGACGCCCTGGACGCCGTGGCGCTGGATATCGTCGGGACGATCGTCGCCTTCAATCGCGGCGGCCGGGCCTACGCAGCCGAGACGGGACCTGCCCCCGTCGTCGCCTGCTGCGACTTCTACGGCAATGGCGGGGGTGACTGGGTCGGTCCGCTCGCCGGAATGGAAGGCCTCGACGGCAACATCCGCGAGGATCCGGACTTCTGCCGGCCGCGGGGAGCGGATTTCCGACTGGCCGCGACTTCGCCGTGCCTGGCGCCCGCGGGGTGCGCCGGGATGGGTGCGCTCGGGGTGGGGTGCGATCTGCCGCAACCGCCTGCGGTATGGCTGGTTCCGGCGGAGGTGGCGACGGTCGCGGCGGCCGCCGATTCCGCCTGGTGCGGGGATGTGATCGAACTCGCCTGCGGCGTCTACCACGAGCACGGCATCGATCTGGGTTTCAACGTCAGCATCCGCGGCCCCTTGGGAGTTGCCGACTGCACGGTCCTGGAAGGGGAAGCGCAAGGGCCCGTCCTGACGATCCGCGGGTCGGACAACGCAGCCTCCGTCCGCGGGCTGACCATCCGGAACGGGAGCCCGGGGCTCGACCTGAACGCGGCCTCGCCTGTCGTCGAGGACTGCGTCTTCGAGGACAACGTTGTGCTGCAGGGCCGCGGGGGCGCCATTGCGAGCAACGGCGGCGGTGCACCGGTCATCCGCCGCAGCGTGTTCCGGGGGAACTCGGCGTGGACGGGCGGCGCGATCGGCTGCGACCATCCTTCGGGCCTGGAGATCAGCGATTGCGTGTTCCTCCGGAACGCGGCCTCAGGCGGCTACGGCGCGGTCGCGATCGCGAACGGATACGCCGCCGACTCGCTCGTCATCCGGCACTGCACTTTTGCCGCGAACGAAAGCGGATCCCTCGACGTGAGCGGGGCCTCGGTCCTGGTCGAGAACTCGATCCTGGCGTTCGACCGCAGCGCGGCTGCGGTCTCCGGGTGGGGCGCGACGCTGCGGTGCTGCGACGTCTACGGCAATGCCGGCGGCGACTGGGTGGGCGGGATCGCCGGCCAGGATGGGGTGGACGGCAACTTCTCGCTGGATCCCCTCTTCTGCGACCCCGGGGTCGGGGTCGTCACGCTGGCTGCGGCTTCGCCCTGCCTGGATGCAGCGTCCTGCGGCCTGGTCGGTGCCCGGCAGGAGGGCTGCGGCACCCCGGCGCCGCCGCGCGTCTGGCACGTGCCGGCGGACGCCCCGTCGATCCGGGCGGGACTGGATGCCGCCTGGCCCGGAGACACCGTCGTGGTGGCCTGCGGCGTCTACACCGAGCACGGCATCGCGCTGCGCCCGCACGTGCGGCTCCGCAGCGAGTCCGGGCTGGCGGAGTGCGTCACGATCGACGGCCAGGGACTGGGTACGGTCCTGCATGGGGATTTCCTGGACAGCACGGTCGTCGTGCAGGGATTGACCATCGCGAACGGCCTCGGCTCCGGCATGGCCGCCGGCGGCCTCGACCTGACGGACTCCGCGCCGGTCCTGCTGGACTGCGCCATCCTGGACAACGGTGGCGCGGGGGGTGGACTGACCTGTGTGCGCTCGTCGCCGCGCCTCGTGCGCTGCCTGATCGCGGGCAACACCGCCGCCACCGGCGGGGGACTCCGCGCGAGGGACCGGAGCCATCCCGTGCTGGAATCGTGTTCCGTCGTCGGCAACGGCGCCACGACGGGCGGCGGCCTCTCTGCGGAGCTGCAGAGTTCCGTGACCCTGGAGCGGTGCATCGTGGCCTTCGGAACCTCCGGCGGAGCGGCAGCGCTCGACGGAACCTCCACCTGCATGGCCTCCTGCACGGATGTCTATGGCAACGCCGGCGGCGACTGGAGCGGCGCCATCGCGGACCAGGCCGCTGCCGCGGGTAACTTCTCCGTCGATCCCGGCTTCTGCGACGCGTCCGCGGGTGACTACAGGATCGGCCGCGAGTCGCCGTGCGCGACCGCAGATTGCGGCCGCGTCGGCGCCTACGACGCAGCGTGCGGGTTGGGCATCGGGTTCGTGCGCGATGTGCCGCGGGACCAGGGCGGCCAGGTCAGGGTGCGCTGGACGCGTTCGGCATACGACATCCCCCATGACGGCCTGTTGACGACCGCGTATGGCCTGTGGCGCAGGATCGACGGCCCCCTGGCCAAGCACGACGGGATGGCTGCCGGCGCTGGCGACGCACCACTTGCGTTCCCGGCCGGGGAATGGGAGTGCGTCATGACCGTTCCGGCCTCCGGCGAGGCCGTCTACACCACCGTCAGTCCGACCCTCTGCGACTCGACGGCCGAGGGCGGTCCCTGCTGGTCGGTGTTCATGGTGCGCGCCTACACGGATCTCCCTTTCACCTATTTCGATTCGCAGCCCGACAGCGGGACCTCCGTCGACAACATCGCCCCGTCCTTGCCCGGGGGATTGGCGGCGGCGTGGACGGATACGCAGGTCGTACTCGCCTGGGATCCGAATCCCGAGGCCGACCTGAGGTACTACTCGATCTATCGGGGCGACAGCCCCGACTTCGTGCCCGGAGTGCCACTCGGGCTTGTGCTAGAGCCGTCGTACGTCGACCTTTCCCCGGCGCCGTCCGGATCCTGGTACCGCGTGACGGCAACGGATTTCGGGGGCAACGAGAGCGTGCCGTCGGCCGCGTCCGGGGCGGCGCCGGCGGGTGTCGGCGAGCCCGGAGGCGGGGCTCCCGGTGCGTTCTTCGTCGCCGCACCCGCGCCCAATCCGTTCAACCCGATGACCGTGGTTTCCTACGGAATCCCGACGGGTGCGACTCCGGCACGCGTCGTCGTGACTGTTCACGACCTCGCCGGACGGAAGATCCGTACCCTCGTGGACGCCGTCCAGGGGCCGGGCGCCTACCGGGCGTCGTGGGACGGACGCGGCAGCGGAGGCCGACGCGCGGCCAGTGGCGTCTACGTCTGCAGGGTCCTTTGGAACGACCGCGTGGAGACCCGGCGCGTGACCCTGCTGAAGTAGTCCGGTGCCGGCCGAGGGGGGGCATGGGAGTCACGGGGACGGACAGGACCGGTCCCCCGCTTGCCAGGGGCTCCGGGCCGCCTTAAGATCCCCGCAGGCCGCGACCCCCGCGGCCCGCAACGACGACGGGAGACGACGATGACGACGCGCACCGGGCTGCCCGCGGCCCTCTTGGTGCTGGCCGCGGCCGCCCTGCTGGCCGGCTGCGCCGACAAACCCGCCCACGAGACCCGCAAGCTGGTGGTCATCGGCATCGACTCGGCCGACTGGCGCCTCTGGGACCCCATGCTCGAGGAGGGCCGGCTGCCCAACCTCAAGGCGTTCATGGCCCAGTCCGCCCACGGGCGCATGAGGACCTTCGTGCCCCTGGAGAAATCGCCCCTGCTGTGGGCCAGCATCTGCACCGGCGTGGGGCCCGAGGTGCACGGCGTTTCCCACTTCGTCAAGGGCGAGGACCAGCAACCGGTGCAGGGCAGCGCCTGGAACGCGCCGGCCATCTGGGACATCCTGGGCGCGACCGGCATGTCCACCAGCGTCGTCGGCATGTGGACCACCTACCCGGCCCGGCCCATCGCCGGGGTGATGGTCAGCGACTACCTGCCCTACGGCCACGGCCGCGACGCGCCCCTGGCCAACCTCGTCTACCCCGACTCGCTGACCGCGCCAGTGGTGGCCCTGCGCGTGGACCCGGCCGACATCACCGACGAACAGCTCCTGCGCTTCCTGGACCCGGAGCAACTGGCGGTGGCCAACGCCCAGTGGCCCGAGGTGGTCCAGGCCCTGCGCGAGATCTGGGCCGCCGACCTGGGCTACCTGGCGGTCAACCGCCTGCTGGCTGAGGACGACCGCTTCGACCTGTTCTTCTTCTACCTGCGCGGCCCGGACATGATCAGCCACCGTTTCTACCACTACATGATGCCGGAGAAGTCGCGCCTGGTGGTCAAGCCCGGCGAGGCCGAGGCCTTCGGCCAGGTGGTCCGGCGCTACTACGACTGGTGCGACGAGGTGCTGGGCGAGGTGCTGGGCTGGTTCCCGCCCGACCGCCAGGTGGTGGTGCTGTCGGACCACGGCTTCTACGGCCCGCGCGCAAGCGGCGACAAGGGCACCGCCGAGCACAGCGAGTGGGGCGTGTTCCTGGTGCGCAGCCCGCTGTACGAGGCGGGGGCGCGGATCGACCGCATCGAGCTGCTGGACATCGCCCCCACCTTCCTGGCCCTGATCGGCCTGCCGGCGGGCGGGGACATGCCCGGCAACGTGCTGGCCGAGGCGCTGACGCCCCGGGGCGAGGACCTGGTGCGCGCGCTGGAGGGCAACCGGCTGCCGTCGTACATGGCGCTCACGCCCGGCGAAGGGCCCGATGGCGAGCGCGACCCTTCCGTGGACGAGGAGCTGCGCCGCCAACTGAAAGCTCTGGGGTACATCAATTAGCTCCTTTACCGGCGGGCGCCGGCGGGGCATGCTCGACGGGTCGGACCGCGACCCCCCTGGAGGATGCCCATGCCCCGGCGCCCGCTGCCACTGATCCTGCTGGTGATCCTGGCCTTCGCCCCCGGCTGCGCCGAGCGCATCGCCCCGCCGGCGGCGGTCACCATTCCCGTGTTCGAGGACGTGACCGTCCACTTCACCCCCGACGAGCCCGGCCGCTACGACACCGCGGACGTGCGCGCGCGCGACAACGGCCGCGTGATGGCCGTGGTGCGCGAGCTGCCCGGGCGCATCGGGCCGCGGCGGTTGACCTTGCAGCTGTCGCTGCGGCCCATCCCCGCCGGCGAGCGCGACATGGTCGACCGCTGGGACCGGGCCGGCTCCGTCCGCCTGGTGCAGCCGGGCACGGCGCCGGTGGAGCTGTGCCGCTTCATGACCGCCTACGGCGGCGCCACCGACCACGAGGTGGACGTCACCCACCTGGCGCCGCTGCTGGTGGGCGTGTGCGAGTTCGAGGTCTTCATCGACACCTGGGTGTCGCCCGCCTGGCAGGTGACGGTCCGGCTGGTGAACGCGCCTGTGCCGGCCGGCGGTATCGCCGTGCCGCGCTGGGCCGCGGGCGCCCTCTATCCGGAGGGCGGGCTGACGGCCGCCGCGCCGCTGGCCGAGGCGACGATCGACGTGCCCGCGGGCTTGCGCCGCCTGACCGTGGCCGCGGTCAGCACCGGCCACTGCACCGACGGCCGTGACGCCGACGAGTTCGTCACCAAGGACAACGTGCTGCTGCTGGACGGCCGCGAGGTGTTCCGCTGGCGCCCCTGGCGGGACGACTGCGACCAGCTGCGGGCGGTGAACCCCTACTGCGCCAAGTGGGCCGACGGGATGTGGAGCAGCGACTACGCCCGCAGCGGCTGGTGCCCCGGCGACGTGGCCCCGCCGGTGATGGTCGAGCTGGGAGCGGTCGCGCCCGGGCCCCACACCCTGGCCTGGACCGTCGAGGACATCCGCCCCGCCGACCCGGCCGATCCGGACGGGCACCATGGGTACTGGCGGGTTTCGGCGGCGGTCGTGGGCTGGTAGTGACGCGGTTCGGGGGGTGAGGGATCCGGGGCGAGCCGGTAGGCCTGAGCGGATCAGCAGAAGCGAGCCCGCCCGGGTCGCTACAGGATCGTCTCGAGCACCTCGATCAGCCGCTCGATCTCGTCCAGGGTGTTGTAGTGGACGAAGCTGACCCGCAGCACGCCGTCCTCGAGGTCCAGGCCCAGGGCCTTCACCAGGTGCCAGGCGTACATGTGGCCGTGGCGGACGGCGATCGCCGTGCGGTCCAGGATGGCGGCGATCTCGCGCGCCGTCAGCCGCTCGTGCACGAAGCTGACCGTGCCCACCCGCGCCGGACCGGCCTCCTGCGGGCCGATGACGCGCACGCCCGGCTTGCCGTGCAGGTACTCCAGCAGCCGCGCGACGAGCGGCGCCTCCAGCTGCTCCATGACCGCAAACGCCCGCTCCACGGCGGCGCGGTCGCAGGGCCCGCCACCGTCCGCGCCCGCCAGGAACTGCAGGTACTCGCCCAAGGCCAGCAGCCCCGCGCAGCCCTCGTGGCTGGGGCCGCCCGGCTCGAACAGGTAGGGCAGGTCGTCCCGCGGCACGAAGAAGTGGTTGGGCGAGGGCAGCTCGGCCAGGGCGTCGTCCCGCCCGTAGAGCACCGCCATGTGCGGCCCGTAGACCTTGTAGGTCGAGTAGACGTACCAGTCGACGCCCCACGCGTCCACGTCGATGGCCCGGTGCGGGGCGTAGGCCACGCCGTCGGCCACCACGCGCGCGCCGGCGCCGTGGGCCATGCGCACGACCTCCGGCAGGTCGACGATCCCGCCCAGCAGGTTCGAGACGTGGGGCAGGGCCACCAGGGCGGTGCGGTCCGACAGCAGCGCGTCCAAAGCGTCCAGCGGGCACAGCTGCAGCTCGGGATCCAGCGGCCACCAGCGGATGGTCGCGCCCAGGCGCTCGAGCCGCTTCCAGGGGCCCAGGTTGGCCTCGTGCCCGGTCTCGGCCAGGATGATCTCGCTGCCCGGGGCCAGCACCTGGCCGTAGCAGCCGGCCAGCATGTTCAGCATGACCGTGGACGAGGGGCCGATCATGGCCTGGCCGCCGCGCGCGGCGTTCACGAAGGTCCGCGCGAAGGCGTGCGCGTCCGCCACCACCTGCGTGCAGTGCCGCGACAGGGGATAGCCCGCGCCCAGCTGGACGTAGGTCTCCCGCAGGTAGCGGTGCACGGCGTCGGCGACGCAGGCCGGCACCTGGGAGCCGCCGGCGTTCTCCAGGAACACCGTGCCCGAGGCCAGGGCGGGGAAGCGGGCGCGCAGGGCCGCACGGTCGGGCAGGTTCACGATTCCACCTCCACCGCGCGCTTGCGGCGCGGCACCAGCCGTCCCGGCAGCCGCCCCAGCCAGCCGAACATGTCCTCCGACAGCGCCGCCGTCACCGGCAGCAGCACCGAGGTCAAAAAGGCGCTGACGGCCAGGCCGCCCATGATCACCAGGGCCATCGAATAGTAGTAGACCCCGCCCAGGGACGGCTTCTGCACCACGATGGGCACCAGGCCGATCAGGGTGGTCAGGGCCGTCATGAGGATGGGCCGCAGACGCTCGCGGCCGCCGCGCAGCATGGCTTCGTCGCGGCCCATGCCCTCGCGCCGGTAGGTGTTGATGTGCTCGATCATCACGATGCCGTTGTTGACCACGATGCCGATCAACAGCAGCAGCCCGATGGCCGCCGGCTGGTCGAAGCCCGTCCCGGTCAGGTGCAGGGTCCAGGCCGCGCCCGCGATGGCAAAGGGCAGCGAGACCATCAGCGCCAGGGCCTGCCGCACCGACTCGAACAGGCCCGCCATCACCGCGAAGACCAGCATCAGCGCCAGCAGCAGGTTGGTCAGGAACTCCTTGGACTGCTCCTGCTGGCGCATCTGCCAGGCGCCGAAGGTCCAGCTGTAGCCGTAGGGGAACTCCATCTGCGCCATGGCCGCCTCGACGGCCGGCATGTAGTCCTCGCGGGTGCCCTGCTCGTAGCGCGCGTTCACCCAGACGCTGGTCAGGCGGTTGTCCCGCTGGATGCCCTCGCGGCCGGGGCGCTCGTTCAGGCGCGCCACCGCGGTCAGGGGCACGTCGCCGCCGTCGGAGGTCCGCAGCTTCAGGTTCTGCAGCTGGTCCAGGCTCTCGGTCTGCTGCTCGTCCAGGGTCAGGCGCATCTCGCGCTCGCCGTCGGGGGTGCGGAAGCGCTGCAGGCGGCGGCCGCGGAAGGTCAGGCCCACCACCTGGGAGACCTGGTCGGGGGTCACGCCGTAGCGGGAGGCCAGATCGCGGTCGGGCTCGATGTGCAGCTCCTGCTGGGCCTCGGCGTGGCGGGTCTGCACGTCGAGCAGGCCGGGGATGGCCTGCAGGCTCTCGATCGCGCGCTCGGCCAGGCCCATCAGCACCTCGGTGTCCTCGCCGACGATCTGGAAGGCCACCATGTTGCGCCCGCGGTGCCGGTTCCAGCCCTGGCCGGTGTCCTGGACCTGCAGCTTCACGCCGGGCAGGTCGGGCAGGATCTCGCGCAGGCGCGTGCGCGCCGCGGCGAAGTTGGTCTCGTCGGCCTTGCCCTCCTGCAGGTAGATGCGGGTCATCACCCAGCGGTCGCTCCAGAAGCTGTAGACCGAGCCGGCCTGCAGCTCCTCGCGGTGGGGCTCGATCAGCCCCTCGACCATGGTGACCAGCTCCTGCTTGCGCTCTAGGCTCAGCTCCTCGCTGATCTCGTAGCTCACCTGCACGAACAGCTCGGGGCTGCTGGCGTCGAAGTTCATGTCGATCTGCCGGAACGGGTAGACCGCCGAGGCGACCACCGCCAGGCCGATCACCGGGCTCAGCCAGCGGTGGCGCAGGCTGAACGCCAGCAGCGCACCGTAACGGGTCTCCAGGGCGTTCATCAGCCGCCCCTTGGGCCGCGGCTGCGACTTGATGTACCAGCTGGTGGCCAACGGGATCAGGGTCTGGCTGATGAACAGCGACGCCAGCAGCGTCAGGCAGACGGTGATGCCCAGCTCCTTCAGGTACAGGTTCATCTCGCTGGGCTTGTTGAAGATCAGCGGCACGAAGACGATGACCGAGGTCAGGGTGGCCGCCGTGACCGCCACCGCCACCTCCTTCGAGCCCTTCAGCGCGGCCGTCCTGCGGTCGGCCCCCTGCTCGCGGTGGCGGAAGATGTTCTCCATCACCACCACGGCGTTGTCCACGAGCATGCCGATGCCCACGATCAGGCCCAGCAGGGTCAGGGTGTTGAGCGAGCGCCCCTCGGCCCAGACGATGCCGCAGGTGACGATCAGGGAGAAGGGGATGCAGGCCACGGCCACCAGCGTGGTGGCCACCCGGCGCAGGAACATGAACAGCACGATGGCCGCCAGGATCGAGCCGAAGACGCCGGTGAAGGCGAGGTCGCGCAGCGTCTTGCGGATCTCGTCGCCCTGGCTGAACCAGACCAGGAAGTTGACGCCCTCCAGCTCCGGGTCCTCGGCCATGCGTGCCACGGCGGCGTGCAGGGCGTCGCAGACCTGCACGGTGTTGGCCTTGCTCTCCTGCGACACGCTCACGCCCACGGCGAAGGCGCCGTCCAGGTGGCGGCCGTACTCCAGCGGCGGCTCGGCGTAGACCACGTCGGCCACGGCGCTCAGCTTCAGCCCGTCGGCGCGGATGGGCAGGCCGGCGATCCTTTCGACCGAGTCCAGGGTGCCCACGGTGCGCAGGGTCCAGCGGCTGTCGCCCTCGACCACGCGGCCCAGGGACTGGTCGAAGTTGCCGCCGCGCAGGACCTGCGCCACGTCGCGCACGTCCATGCCGTGCAGCTCGAGGTCCGCCACCCGCAGGTTGATGCGCACCTCGCGGGGGTTGACCCCGTCCAGGCGCACCTGGGCCACGCCCGGCACCCGCTCCAGGGGCCGGATGATCTTGCGCTCGAGCAGGTCGTAGCTCTCGGAGAGGTCCCGGGGCGAGCTGAGGCGGGCCTCCATGATGGGCATGTCGGCTTCGCGGCTGTCCCAGTTGGTCGAGACCTGGATGTCGCCCAGGTCCTCGGGCAGGTCGCCGCGGATGCGGTCGATGCGCTCCCAGACCTCGACCCGGGCCATCTGCATGTCCGTTTCCCAGCTGAACTCCAGGCGGACGCGGCCGCCGTCGCTGCCGCAGTTGGACCACATGCTCTGCAGGCCCTTGACGCCGCCGACGGCGTCCTCGACGGGGCGCACGATCATGCGCTCGACCTGCTCGGGCGAGGCGTTCTCGTAGGGCAGGTGCACGAAGAGCTCGGGCTCGACGATGTCGGGCATGAAGGCCAGCGGCAGGCGCGCCAAGGCCACCAGGCCCAGCACGATGATGCTCACCAGCACCATGAGGGTGGTCACCGGCCGCCGGATGGCGATCTCGGGAAGGGTCATGCCGGGTCCCGCCTTCCTTCGTCTACTCCGGGTCGATCCGCGACGGCACCGCCAGGTAGGCCGCCGGGATCACCACCAGGGTCAGCAGCGTGCTCAGGGCCAGGCCGCTGGCCACGGTGATCGCCAGGGGCGACCGCAGCTCGGCGCCCTCGCCCCAGCTCAGGGCCATGGGCAACAGGCCCAGGATCGTGGTCAGCGTCGTCATCAGGATCGGGCGCAGGCGCAGGTGCCCGCCCCGGACCACGGCCTCGTGCTTCGCGATGCCCGCCCGCCGCAGCCGGTTGATCGTGTCGATGAGCACGATGGCGTTGTTGACCACGATGCCCACCAGCATGATCGTGCCGATCAGCACAATCACGGTGATCGTGGTCCCGGTCGCCAACAGGCCCGCGACCACGCCCACCAGGGCCAGCGGGATGGTGAACATCACCAGCAGCGGGTGCAGGAAGCTCTCGAAGGTCGCCGCCATCACCAGGTAGACCAGGAAGATGGCCAGGGCGATGGCGAAGCGCAGGCTGCGGAAGCTGACCTCCATCTCGCGGTTCTGGCCGCCCAGCTCGGTGGTCAGGCCCGGCCCGGGGGGCGCCTGCCGCAGCGACGCCGCCACTTCGGCCACCGCCGCGCCCAGGCTGCGCCCCTCGAGGTTGGCCGAGACCACGGCCGCCCGCTGCTGCTGCAGCCGGTGGATCTCGGCGGGACCGCGGGCCTCGGTCACGTCGGCGACGGCCAGCAGCCGGATGGGCTCGCCGTCGGGGCCGGGCACCACCAGGTTGCGCACGTCGCGCACCGAGCGGCGGTCCTCCTCGCGGTTGCGGATGCGGATGTCGATCTGCCGGTCCTGCTCCTTGAACCGGGTGGGCACCACGCCCAGCACGCGGCTGCGCAGGGTCTCCGAGAGCACGCCCATGTCCAGGCCCAGGCTGGCCAGGCGCTCGCGGTCGAAGACCACCTGCAGCTCGGGATTGCCCGCCTCCAGGGACGAGCGCACGTCCACCAGCCCGGGCACCGCCTCCAGGCGGCGGACCAGGTCCAGGCTGTAGGTCCGCAGCTCGTCCAGGTCGTCGCCGAAGACGATGACCTCGACGGGGGTCTTCAGGGAGAAGTAGCTGGGCCGGCCGAACTTGACCTCCACGTCGGGCAGGGCCAGGAAGCGCGTGCGCAGGTCGTCGGCCACCGCGAGCTCGGCCGCGTCGTCGCCGCGGTCCTGCATGACGATGTTCAGCTGGCCCAGGTTCTCGGCCTTGGTGTTCAGGGAGACGCCGCCGGAGACGAGCCGGCTGCCGACGGTCGCGTAGTAGCGGTCGATGCCCGGCTCGGCGGCGGCGGCCTCTTCCATGACCCGGATCGTGCGGTCGGTGGCGGCCAGGGAGGCGCCCTCGGGCAGCTTCACCTCGAAGAAGAACTCGCCCTCCGAGAGCTGGGGGATCAGCTCGGTCCCCAGCAGGCCGACCGCCCACAGGGAGAGCCCGAAGACGCCGAAGGCCACCACCAGGGTCGCCCAGCGCAGGCGCAGGGCGCCCCGCAGCAGGCGGTCGTAGAGCCGGGAGAACCAGCCCAGGCTCAGCACCGCCTCGCCGGCATCGATGCGGTCGGCGCCGGCGCCGGCGTCGGCGGCGTCTTCGGCGTTCTTGCGCGGCAGGCGGTCGCCCACGGCGCTGAGCATGGGGATCATCGTCACCGCGACCGCCAGCGACGCCAGCAGGCTGATCGTCACGGTCAGGGCCTGGTCCCGGAAGAGCTGCCCGGCCACGCCCTCGACGAACACGATGGGCAAAAACACCGCCACCGTGGTCAGGGTCGACGCGACCACCGCGCCGCCTACCTCGCTGGTGCCGGACACGGCGGCGGTGAACAGCGAACAGCCCAGCTGCTTCTTCCGGTACACCGACTCCAGCACCACGATGGAGTTGTCCACGAGCATGCCGATGCCCAGGGTCAGGCCGCCCAGCGACATGATGTTCAGGGAGATGTCCAGCTTGTACATGGCGATGAACGTGGCCACCACCGAGATGGGGATGCTGGTGGCGATGATCAGCGTGCTGCGCAGGTCGCGCAGGAACAGCAGCAGCACCACGATGGCCAGCACGCCGCCCACGACCGCGGCGTTGCGCACCTCGTCCACCGCCTGCTGGATGAAATCGGACTGGTCGAAGAGCACGGTCAGGGTGGTGCCGGCCGGCAGCTTGCCCTGCTGCCAGGCGTCGATGCGCTCCTGCAGGCGCCGCGCCACGGTCACGGTGTTGGCGTCGCCCTCCTTGTAGAGGGAGATCTCCACCGACTCGCGACCGCCCGTGCGGGTGATCTCCTCGCGCTCCTTGGCGCCCCAGTGCACCCGGGCCACCTCGCCCAGCCGCACCACGGCGCCGCCGTCGCGGCGGATGATCAGGTCGGCGATCTCCTCGACGCTGAGGAACTCGTTCACCGTGCGGATCAGGTACTGGCTGTCGCGCCCGCGCAGGGCGCCGCCGGGCAGGTTGACGTTGCTGACGCCGACCGTCTGCCGCACCTCGTCGATGGTGATGCCCAGGGCCGCCAGGCGCCCCTGGTCCAGGTCGATCTGGATCTCCTCCTCGAGGCCGCCCTTGATGGTGGCCGCGGCCACGCCCTTGATGGTCTCGAAGTCCTGCTTGATCTGCTTCTCCGCCAGGCGGCGCAGGGTGGTCAGGTCGCCGTCGCCGGCCAGGGCCAGGCGCACGATGGGGTCGAGGCTGGGGTCGAAGCGCAGCACCACCGGGTCCAGGGCGTCCTCCGGCAGCAGCAGCCGGTCCAGCTTCTCGCGCACCTCCATGGACAGCAGGTCCATGTCCGCGCCCCACTCGAACTCCAGGGTCACCTCGCTCATGCCCGCGCGCGAGACCGAGTGGATGGTCTGCAGCCCGCGCAGCACGCCGACCGCCTCCTCCACCGGGCGGGTCACCAGGTTCTCCACCTCCTGGGGCGCGGTGTCGGGGAACTCGGTCTGCACGGTGAGGGAGGGGTAGGTGATGTCGGGGAAGAGCTCCAGCGCCAGGCGGTTGTAGGCCACGGTGCCGAAGACGACGACCGCCAGCGCCGCCATGACCACGCTGACGCGGCGGCGCACCGCCAGTTCGACGAAGGGCCGCATCAGTCGGTCGCCCCCGTCCCCGGCGCCGCCGCGGTCTGCAGGTCGTCGAGGATCCGCAGGGGCACGCCGTGCTTCAGCGAGCGCTGGCCGCGCACCACCACCAGCTCGCCGGGCACCAGGCCGGCGGTGATCTGGGCGTGGTCGTCGTCGGTGAAGCCCGTCTCGACGATGCGGCGCTCGGCCTCCTGCCGGCCGTCGCGCTCGGCCACGGTGTAGACGACCGTCTCGCCCTTGTCCGTCAGCACCGCGGCCCGGGGCACCAGGGTGGCTCCGGGGCGGTTCTCGGTGACGATCTGCACCTGGGCGAAGTCGCCGGGCCGCGTCCCGGCGGGGTACTCCGGCACCTCGACGGTGACCTTGATGGTGCCGCTGGCCGGATCGATGACCGGGCTGATCAGGGTGATGCGCCCGGCCAGGCGGGCGCCGCTGCTGTCGAGCACCAGCTCCACCTGCTGGTCCTTCTGCAGCTTGTTGAACTCGCGGCTGGGCACGTGCACCCGCGCCAGCAGGGGGTCGAAGTCGGCCAGGTCGAAGACCGGGTCGCCCATGGCCAGGTTCTGGCCCACGTCCACCAGGCGCTGGGTCACCCGCCCGGCGAAGGGTGCGCGCACGGTGGTGTAGGAGAGGTTCAGCCGGGCCAGGCCCAGGTCGGCCTCGGCGCTGGCCAGTTCGCTGCCGGCGGCCTGGAACTCCTCCTCGGTCGCCAGCTGCTCGGCCTGCATCTGCTCCAGGCGCTCGTAGCGGGAGCGCAGGTTGGCCGCGCCGGCCTCGGCCTGCGCCACGCGGAAGGCGTACTCGGCGTTCTCGACCGTCAGCAGGGGCGCGCCCTCGGGCACCAGGTCGCCCTCCTCGGCGTGCAGCCGCTGCACCACGCCCGAGACCCGCGCCAGCACCTGGGCCTGCTTCTCGGCCTCGAGGGTGGCGGTGGCCTTGTAGTAGCTGGCGATGGGGCCGACCGTGGCCGGCGCCACGGCCACCGGCACGGCGGGCTCCTGGGGACGCTGGCCGCCC
>JACZKN010000555.1 GCA_014859985.1 Candidatus Krumholzibacteriia bacterium
GTCTTGCGCTGCGGCGCCCGCGGCTCGTCGCTGCGCGCGGGCTCGCCGTCGGCGCCGCGCACCGGGAAGGCGATACGACGCTCCAGCTCGCGGCCGTCGGGCTCGAGCACCAGGACCCGCGCCTCCACGTGGTCGCGGTGCAGCAGGGCCGGCCAGTAGGCCATCACCTGCTGGATGCGCGGGCGGCCGCGCGTGGAGACCGCCATGCCCCCGGGGCCGGCCAGGATCAAGGCCGGCAGGGCCTTGCTGAAGGGCTCGAGCTTGGCGCGGTCCGGGTCGGCGGCGCCGAAGCGCAGGTAGATCTCGTTGGGCTCGCAGCTGCGCAGGTGCTCCGGCCAGATGGAGCCGGCGCCCACCAGCGCCGTGGAGGTCTTGGCGAAGTCCGTGCCCACCTTCTCCCAGAACACCTCCTGCAGGATGGCGGCCTTGCGCCGCACCTGGGGCCCGGAGACGAGCACCTCGCCGTCGGCCTTGTAGCCGTCGTCGTAGGCCATGGAGACCTTGAACATCCGCGGCGCGGGCCCGCCGCGCACGCCGTGGATGCGGACCTTGTCCGGGCCCGTCTCCTTTAGCCGGACGGTGTCGAAGAAGGCCACGCCGTCGGGCGAGATGTACTGGGACGGATCGCCCATCTCGTAGACGAGCTGCTCCTTGACCGTCTTCTCGCTGACCAGGCCGCCGGTGCGCCGGTGCTTGGTCACGGTGAAGGCCCCGCTGCGGGTCATCTCGATGATGGGGTAGCCGATGCGGTGGAAGGAGGGCACCTCCTCCCAGTCGGTGAAGTTGCCGCCGGAGGCCTGGGCGCCGCATTCGATGATGTGGCCGGCGACGATGCCCGCGGCCATGCGGTCCCAGTCGTCCCACTTCCAGCCGAACTCGTGGATCATGGGCGCCAGGGTGATGCCCGTGTCGGTGACCCGGCCGGTGACCACGATCTGGCAGCCGGCGTCCAGGGCCGCCACCACCGGTTCGGCGCCCAGGTAGATGTTGGCCGAGACCACGCGGTCGCGCACGGCGGCGAACGGGGCGCCCGTCTCCATGTTGGCGAAGCTCTCGCCGGCGGCCGTCAGCTCGTCCAGCCGTTCGGAGATGTCGTCGCCGTCGACGACGCCTACCTTCACCTGCAGGCCCTGGGACCGGGCCATCTCGCGGATGCGCCGGCCCAGGCCGACGGGATTCATGCCGCCGGCGTTGGTGATGACGCGCACGCCGCGGGCCACGATCTCGGGCAGGGTCGGCTCCAGCTGCGCGAGGAAGTCGGCGGCGTAGCCCAACTCCGGGTTCCTCTGCTGCTGGCGGCGGAGGATCGACATGGTGATTTCCGCCAGGAAGTCCATGGTGATATAGTCCAGACGGCCGCCGACCAGCTGCCGGCGGAACGCATCCAGGTCGTCCCCCCAGTAGCCGCCGGCGTTGCCGATGCGGATGGTCTTTCTCACGTTGATACACCCCTGCGGCTGGCCGGCCGCTGCCGGCCCCTGGGTTTTTCCACGACGAACCTTGTGTTTTCGCGCAACGCCCGGATAATGGGAGCAGACCGCCACCCCGATCAAGCAGGAAAGGCGCACCACCACCCATGAAACCGCCGGTCCCCCTGTCCCGCGACTATTTCCTGCTCGGCATCCCCCTGGCGGACCGGGCCTGGGACCGCTTCGGCGTGGCCGAGGCCGCGGCCGAGGCCGGCGGCGAACCCGCGCGAACCCTGCGCCGGCTGGCCCCGCGGCTCGCGGCCGTGCCGCCCCTGCCGGCGGAGGAGCTGCTGGCCCTGCGCACGGTCAACAGTGTCCTGCGCTGGTTGGCCCGGCGCTACTTCGAGGTGGAGAACCCGGGCAGCCTGGCCCGGGGCCGCGAGCGGGCCGCGGTCCGCCTGGGATCGGGCGAGGTCCGCCGCCTGCTGGAGACCTTCGTGGCCCTCTATCCCCCCGTCGACGTGCGGCCCGGCGGCGACCGGCCCGAGCGCTTCCTGGCCGATGCCGAGGGGGGCCGCGGCCCGGACCCGGCCACCCTCGAGCTGGTGATGCTCTTCCTGAACGCGATCAATCCGGCGGCCGGCCCCGCCCTGCCCCTCTTCGACGACACCGAACTGCGCCAACGGGCGGGCTACGTGCCCTTCGTCACGGACCTCGAGCGCTACCTGGAGTCGGACGAGCCCCCCGGCGCGGCCGGGCAGCCCCTGTTCTCGCTGCTGCGGGCGCCGCTGCAGGCCAGCCCCCACTCCCTGGCGGGGCAGCTGCGCTGGATGCGCGAGCACTGGGCCGGCCTGCTGCCGCCGGAGCTCCTGGCGGGCCTGCAGGCCGCCCTGGACGTGCTGGCGGAGGTGGACGTGCGCCGGGACGGCGAACCGGGGCCGCCGCCGGTGCTGGAGTTCGGCCCCGGCAGGGCCGGCTGGGCCGAGCACGGGCCCGAGCCGGAAGCCTTCAGCGCCGACGCCCACTGGATGCGCAACGTGGTGCTGATGGCCAAGTCGGTGTACGTGTGGCTGGACCAGCTGGCCCGCGCCCACGGCCGCCCCGTGCGCACCCTGGCCGACGTGCCCGACGCGGAACTGGACAAGCTGGCCCGCTGGGGCGTCAACGGCCTGTGGCTGATCGGGCTGTGGGAGCGGTCGACCGCGTCCCGCACCATCAAGCAGTGGATGGGCAACCCCGAGGCCGCGGCCAGCGCCTACGCCCTGAAGGAGTACGTGATCGCCCAGGACCTGGGCGGCGAGGACGCCTGGCACGACCTGCGGGACCGGGCCTGGCGCCGGGGCATCCGGCTGGCCAGCGACATGGTGCCCAACCACATGGGCATCGACAGCCGCTGGGTGGTGGAGCACCCCGAGTACTTCCTGCAGCTCGACCACCCGCCCTACCCCGCCTACCGCTACACCGGCGGCGACCTGTGCGAGACGCCGGGCGTGGCGGTGCGCATCGAGGACGGCTACTGGAACCACCGCGACGCGGCGGTGGTGTTCCAGCGCGTGGACGAATCCACCGGCGAGGCCCGCTACATCTACCACGGCAACGACGGCACCAGCATGCCCTGGAACGACACGGCCCAGCTGAACTTCATGCTGCCGGAGGTGCGCCGGGCCGTCAGCGACGTCATCCTGCACGTGGCGCGCATGTTCCCCATCATCCGCTTCGACGCGGCCATGACCCTGGCCAAGAAGCACTACCAGCGCCTGTGGTTCCCCGCCCCGGGCGACGCCGGCGCCATCCCGTCGCGCGCCGAGCACGGCCTGGGCAAGGCCGAGTTCGACCGCGCGTTCCCCGCCGAGTTCTGGCGCGAGGTGGTCGACCGCGTGGCCGCCGAGGCCCCCGACACCCTGCTCTTGGCCGAGGCCTTCTGGCTGATGGAAGGCTACTTCGTGCGCACCCTGGGCATGCACCGGGTCTACAATTCCGCGTTCATGAACATGCTCAAGATGGAGGAGAACCGGAAGTACCGGCAGACGCTCAAGAACGTGCTGGAGTTCAGCCCCGAGGTGCTGCAGCGCTTCGTGAACTTCATGAACAACCCCGACGAGAAGACCGCGGTCGAGCAGTTCGGGCGCGGCGACAAGTACTTCGGCTGCGCCGTCCTGCTGGCCACCCTGCCGGGCCTGCCCATGCTGGGCCACGGCCAGGTGGAGGGCTTCACCGAGAAGTACGGCATGGAGTACCGGCGCGCCTACTGGGACGAGCCGATCGACCAGGACATGGTGCGGCGCCACGAGCGCGAGATCTTCCCCCTGCTGCGCCGCCGCTACCTGTTCTCCGGCGCGGCCGAGTTCGCCCTCTACGACTTCGAGACCGACGGCGGCTGGGTGGACGAGAACGTCTTCGCCTACAGCAACCGGGCCGACGGCCGCGGGGCCCTCATGCTCTACAACAACGCCTACGAGTCCACGTCCGGGCGGGTGCGCCTCGCCTCGGCGGTCAACCGCGGCACGGTGGAGCAGCCGCGCCTGGAGCGGCGCTCGCTGGCCGACGCCCTGGGCCTGGACGGGGCAGACGGCGTCTTCTGGGCCTGGCGCGACCACGCCGCCGGCCTGGAGTACCTGGAGCGGGGCTCCCGCCTCGTCCACGAGGGTTTCCCCTGCCGGCTGCACGGCTACCAGGCCCGGGTGCTGCTGGACTTCCGCCGGCTCGACGACCCGGACGGCGGCTGGGCGGCCTTGGCCGACGCCCTGCAGGGCGCCGGGGTGCCCGACCTGGCCCGGGCGCGGCGACGCCGGGAGCTGGCGCCGCTGCTGGAGCCGATCCGCGCCTGGATGGCGCCGGCGGTCCTGGGCTGGCTCGCGACCGGACCACGGC
>JACZKN010000556.1 GCA_014859985.1 Candidatus Krumholzibacteriia bacterium
CCACAACGTCCGACGTACGATCTTCGATCTCGACACGTTCCGCCTCTGGGAGCGACGCTCGCTCGCCCTCGACCACATCGGCGACGGGCTCTTCGTGTTGTTTGCCCGCGACTACGCCCCGCTGGCCGAGCGGCTGGATGCGATCACCGGTCGGCTCGAGGCGATCCCCGCGTACGTGGCCGCGACGCGATCTCGCGCCACCGCCCCGCAGGTCCGCGTCTGGCAGCGGCTCGAGATCGAGGCAGCGGATCACCTCCCGACGTTCATCGACGAGATCGTCTCGGCGGGCAAGGCGGCCCTCGCGGACGGGACCGCGGCGGCCTACGTGTGCGAGTTCGGCCGCTGCCAGGCGCCTACCGCCGATCCGGACGAACTGCGGCGGCAGCTGCTGGCGGGCCGGGAGAAGTGACGGGACGATCCGCTCGGGCGCGGGCTAGAGCTCGGCCACCTCGGTGACCTCGACCTCGCAGCTCAGGCCCGCCATATCGGCCCGGGCCGACAGCAGCTCGACCACCTGGGCGGGGAACTCGCGGCAGAACCGGGTCTCCAGGGCCGCGTCGTCGAAGACGTCCCAGCACAGATCCCCCACCCGCTCGGTGCCGCAGTAGGCGTGCAGCTCCAGCAGCACGGTGTGGCCCATCTCCGGGTCGGCGTAGCTGTCCAGCAGGATCTCGATGGCGAAGTGGTCCTCGGGCACGGCCACGCCGGCGCGCTTGGCGAACGCCTGCAGGGCGGCCTCCCAGTAGTCGGCCGCGGCCCGGGTCAAGGCCAGGCGGAACTCGCCGTCGCTCGCGGCCTGCCACATCCCGGCCAGGCGCGCCGGGTCGGCGTGCAGCAGGTCGACGGCGATGTCGGCCTGGATCTCGGCCGCGCGGTTGTCGCGCAGGTCGTCGAAGTCCTGGAACCTGGGCTCGGCCATGGTCGTGCTCCCGGGCTTGAGTGGCGGCTCAGCCCGCAGGATAACCGGCAACGCGGCGGCGGGCAAGGCGCGGCGGGGCGGCCCGGCACCGACGGGACCGGGGTCTGGACCACATCGGGACCACATCGGGACCACATCGGGATCAAGGACTGTTGCCGTCCCCATTGGAATCGGTGTATGCTGACATCGGATTTCATTTGGCCCCGCCGCCGGGGCGCAACGACCACACGGGAGGGGACGCGCATGAAGACCATCCGGGAGCTGCTCAAGGCCAAGGGCGACGGGCCCATCTACTCGGTCAAGCCCGACGACACCGTCTTCGACGCGGTGACGCGCATGGTGGAGCACAAGGTGGGCGCCATGCTGGTGAAGGAGGGCCCCAACATCGCCGGGATCGTGACCGAGCGGGACTACCTGCGCTTCATCACGGTCAGGGGCCGCACCGCCCGCGACACCCCCGTGCGCGAGATCATGACGCCCCGCGTGATCTACGTGACCCCGGACACGGACCTCAACGAGGTCATGGCCATCATGACCGCCCAGCGCATCCGCCACGTGCCGGTCATGGACAACGACACGCTGCTGGGCATCATCTCCATCGGCGACGTGGTCAAGCAGGTCACGAAGGACCAGAAGATCCAGATCCGCACCCTGGAGGAGTACATCTCCGACAGCTATCCCGGGCCCGCCAGGCCCCTCGACTAGCCGGCCGGGCGGACCGGCGGAAATCGGAGCCCCGGGGATTGTCCCCCGGGGCTCCGTCGCCTAGATTTCCCCCGTTCCCCGAGCCCGCGCACCACCCGCCCCCGAAGGACGCGCCGCCATGGCCCAGACCGTCATCGAGAAGATCGTCCAGTCCCACGCCGTGGGCCTGAAGCCCGGCGCCGAGGTGCGCGCCGGCGACTTCGTGACCCTGACCCCCGACCACGTCATGACCCACGACAACACCTCCGCGGTCATGGGCAAGTTCAAGGGCCTGGGCGTGGACAGGGTGAAGAACCCCGCCCAGCCCGTGTTCACCCTGGACCACAACATCCAGGACCTGGGCGAGGCCAACCAGGCCAAGTACCGGGCCATCGCCGAGTTCGCCGCGGCCCAGGGCATCACTGCCTACGGCGCCGGCCGCGGCATCGGCCACCAGATCATGGTCGAGGAGGGCTTCGTCCGGCCCGGCGGCTTCTGCGTGGCCAGCGACAGCCACAGCAACACCTACGGCGCCGTGGCCGCCCTGGGCACGCCCGTGGTGCGCACCGACGCCGCCGCCCTCTGGGCCACCGGCACCGTGTGGTGGCAGGTGCCGCGCACCGTGAAGGTGGTGCTCGAGGGCGCGCTGCGGCCGGGGGTCACGGGCAAGGACGTGATCATCACCCTGTGCGGCCTCTACAACCGGGGCGAGGTGCTCAACGCCGTCATCGAGTTCGCCGGCCCCGGCGTGGCGTCCCTGACCATGGAAGAGCGCCTGACCGTGGCCAACATGACCACCGAGTGGGGCGCCTTGGCCGGCTGGTTCCCCTGCGACCCTACCTGCCTGGCGTTCCTGCAGGAGCGCAAGGCGTGGCTGGCCGCCCGGGGCGTGACCGGGCGCATCACCGACCAGGACCTGGAACGCTGGCGCAGCGACCCGCCGCGCAGCGATTCCGAAGCGTTCTACGCCGCGGAGATCGTGCTGGACCTGGCCCGGGTCACCCCCCACGTCAGCGGCCCCCACTCGGTCCAGGTGATGACCTCGCTGGCGACGCTGCAGAAGCAGAAGAAGAAGATCCACAAGGCCTACCTGCTCAGCTGCACCAACGCCCGCCTGGGCGACCTCGAGCAGGCGGCCGCCGTCGTGGACGGGAAGAAGGTGGCCGACGGCGTGGAGTTCTACGTGGCCGCGGCCAGCGGGCCCATCCAGGAAGAGGCCGAGGCCCACGGCGCCTGGCGCAAGCTGCTGGACGCCGGCGCCATCCCGCTGCCCCCCGGCTGCGGGCCGTGCATCGGCCTGGGCACGGGCCTGCTGAAGGCCGGCGAGGTGGGCATCTCCGCCACCAACCGCAACTTCCGCGGCCGCATGGGCGACCGCGAAGCCGAGGCCTACCTGGCCAGCCCCGCGGTGGTGGCGGCCAGCGCCCTGGCCGGGTACATCACCGGCCCCCAGGGCCAGGCCCTGGACGACGGCGCGCCCGCGCGCCGCTTCACCGAGTTCAAGCAGTCGGACCGGGACGCCGGCCCGGTCGAGATCCTGGCCGGCTTCCCCGCCGGCCACGAGGGCCGGGTGCTGTTCCTGCCCAAGGACAACCTCAACACCGACGGCATCTACTCCAAGGACTACACCTACCGCGACGACGTCACGCCGCAGGAGATGGCCCGCGTCGTGATGGAGAACTACGACCCGGACTTCGCCCCCATGGTGCGGGCGGGGGACGTGGTGGTCGCGGGCTACAACTTCGGCACCGGCAGCAGCCGCGAGCAGGCGGCGACCGCCCTGCAGGCGGCAGGGATCCGCTGCGTCATCGCCGCCAGCTACAGCGACACCTACCTGCGCAACGCCATCAACAACGGGTTCCTCTGCGTGCAGAGCGCCGAGCTGGCGGACGTCCTGCGCGCCCGCTTCGCGGCACAGGAGCAGGCCGGCGTCCGCACGGTGGACGCCGGTCCCATCAGCCTGGACTTCCAGGGCTCGACCGCCCGCTGGAACGGGGCGACGTACCGGTTCCTGCCCCTGGGCGCACCGGTGCAGCAGCTGGTGATCGCCGGCGGCGTCGAGAACATGGTGCGCGCGCAGCTGGGCTGAGGCGCCTCAGCCCCCCTGCGCGGCCTTCATCAGCTGGAGCTGGATCTTGAGCCCGTGGTTGCCCGGGTCCAGTTCCAGCGCCCGTTCGAGGGCGGCCAGGCCCGCCGCGTCGTGGCCGGCGTCCAGGCTGACGAAGCCCACCAGGGTCCACAACCCCGCGTCGTTCCAGGGATCGTCGCCCGTGCGCACCAGGGCGTCGGCCAGGGCCAGGGCCCCGGCCGGATCCCCGAGCACGCGGTCGGCCTCCAGGACCAGTTCCACGTCGGCAGCCTCCGGACGGTCCGCCACCAGGGCGCGGCCCTCGGCCGCTTCGCCCAGGCGGATCAGCAGCCGGGCCAGGTCGCGGCGGTGGGCGTCGGTCGCTGCGGCCGCGTAGGCGGACCGCGCCGCCGCCAGCTCCGCGGCCGGGTCCAGGGGCGAGGCCCAGCGGCCCCGCGAGGCGCCACTCTGGCCGAAGAAGGCCTCGATCTGCAGGGGGCTGAGGTCGGCCCGCACGGTGGCCAGCTCCGCCAGGATCGCCCGGGACCCCGGGCCGTCGCCCTGGGCGTCCAGCAGGCGCAGACCCTCCTCGACCTCCAGCACCGCCGCCTGCAGGTCGCCCAGGCGATGGTACACGGCGCCCTTGAGCAGCGCCGCCTGGGCGGGGTAGTGGCCCCGGGCCACGCAGAGCTCCAGGGCATCCAGGGCGGCGACGGCCCGTTCCTGCCGCTCGGCCTCGTCCGCGGTGCCGTCCACCGCCACCGCCAGGGTCGCGGCGAAGGCCAGGCGGCTGCCGGCGATGGGGAAGCTGTCGAACCCCAGGTACACGGGCAGTTTGCCGGGGCGACCGGTCAGGCGGCCCACGTCGTGGCCCTGCGGCTTGTAGGGGAAGTAGGGCGCGAACGGCGTGGTGATGCGGGCCTGGTCCCAGGCCTTGAGGGCCAGGCCGCGCCGGCCGGTCAGCTCGTAGATCATCCCGGCATCGTCCCAGAAGCGGTGGGCCTGGGGATAGATGTTCTCGCCGCGGTAGGTGCCGAAAGCCTTGGCCGCCATCTCCAGCTGGCCCGCCTCGATCCAGCTGAGGGCTTCGATCCAACGCTTGGCGTAGTCCGACGGCACGGCGGTCCAGACCGCGACGTTGTTCAGTTCGGGGGCGCTGCCGCTGGTGCGGTAATTCATGGGGAAGCGGCGGATGGCCACCTGGCGCAGCTGGCCGGCCGCGGCGAAGGCGGCTCCCTGATCCCCGAGCCGGGCCGCGGTCAGGCCCCGCAGCAGCGTCACCTGGAAGGGATCCGCGCCCAGCCCGGCGGCGTGTTCCGCCGCCGCGGCCGCGCTGCCGATGCGC
>JACZKN010000557.1 GCA_014859985.1 Candidatus Krumholzibacteriia bacterium
AGTGGGGGCCCCCGGTGCCGTGGAAGCGGCAAACGGGGTTGGGGCAGAAGGGCGGGCGCCAGTCGGGGTGGTGCTGTTGGGGGGTGAACATGGCCGGGCCGGTTGCAGGGACCGGGCCGGACACATTTTAAGCGGCACAACTCACCACCTGACCAGGTTCGCCCCCCAGGTGAACCCCGAGCCGAAGGCCACCGTCACCAGCAGGTCGCCCCGCTGCAGCCGACCTTCGCGCACGGCCTCGGCCAGGGCGATGGGGATGGAGGCGGCGGTGGTGTTGCCGTACTTCGCGATGTTGGAGAACACCCGCTCCGGGCCGAGGCCCAGGCGCTGGCCCACCGCGTCGGTGATGCGCTGGTTGGCCTGGTGGGGGATGACCAGGGCCACGTCGTCGACGGTGGCGCCGCCCTTGGCCAGGACCTCGGTGACGGCCTCGCAGAAGCGCCGCGTGGCGTGCTTGAAGACCATCTGGCCGTTCATGCGGGGATACTGGCGGCCCTCCTCCAGCATGGCGTCGGTCCAGCGTCCCTTCAGGTTGCCGACGGGGATCTCGGCCCACAGCTCGCGGGCGAAGCGACCCTGGCTGTGCAGCACCGAGGCCAGCACGCCCCGGTCGCCCTGGCCCTCGCCGATCACCACCGCGCCGGCGCCGTCGCCGAAAAGCACGGCGAGGTCCCGGCCCGCGGTGGACCGGTCCAGGCCCGTGGACTGGACCTCGCCGCAGACCAGCAGCACCGTGCGCGCGGTGCCGGCCTGGATGAAGCCGTCGGCCGCGGCCAGGCCGTACACGAAGCCGGTACACTGGTTGCGGATGTCCAGGGCGCCGGTCGTGTCCAGCCCCAGCAGGTCCTCCATGAACACGCCGTTGCCCGGGAAGAAGCAGTCGGGGTTCACGGTGGCGTAGATCACCAGGTCGATGTCGCCGGGCTCGATGCCCGCGTCCTCGATGGCCATGCGCGCGGCGCGCGCGCCCATCTCCGCGCCGGTGATCTCGGTGTAGCCGTCCGGATCGAGGCGCAGCCAGCGGCGCTCGCGGATCCCGCTGCGCTCGACGATCCAGGCGTCGGAGGTGTCCATCATCCCCTCGAGGTCACGGTTGGTGACCACCTGCTCGGGGACCCAGAATCCGGTGCCGGTGATGGCGGCGCGGGGCATGGGGACTCCTGTCAGCGGTGGACGGCGATGGCGCCGGCCAGGTCCTTCCGGTTCTGGGCGATGAACGCCTCGGCCTCCTGGCGCGAGGCGAAGTGACCGATCTGCACCCGGTGGATCATCGACCCGTCGGAGGTGTTGCCCACCTTCACCCGGGCATCCCAGCCCTGCTCCTTGAGGCCGGCTGCGGCGCGGTCGGCGTTGGCGGCCTCGCCGAAGGAGCCCACCTGCACCAGCCAGCCGCCGTCGGCCCGGGGCACGATCCGTGGCGCGGTCTCGGCGGGCCCGGTCGGTGTGGCCGTGGCGACGGGAGCGGACACGGGCGCGGATTCCGCCCGGACCGGTGCGGTCGCAGGTGCGGAGTCCGTGCCGCCCGCCGGCGGCTCGGGGGTGAGGTCGCGCGTCTCGGCCGCCAGGTCCACGTCGCCCGAACGGGGCGTCCGGTAGGTTGCGGCCGAATCCGCGCCGACGCTGACCACGGAGCGGCGCTCGCCGATCCCCGTGGGCAGGTCGCCGCCCTGGTTGCGGAACAGCAGGACCGCGCCCCCCACGCAGACCACGATGGCCAGCCACATGATGCGGGGCATCGGCCTGCTCTTGCCGGTCTTGGCCAGGCGGCTCGTGCCTTCCTTGAGCAGCCCGTCGCGGCTGGTCTTGCGCGTCGGTTTCTTCATGGTGACCTTCCTTGGTACCCGTCGGAATCGGTGTCGTCGATGGCCGGAATATCGGGCCGCCACAGGCTGAGCGCCACCGTGGCCGCCAGCGAGGCGAAGAAGCCGGGGATCATCTCGTACAGGTTCCCCCGCAGCACGGGCACATTGTACCAGACGACCACCACCACGGTTCCGGTGACGAGCCCGGCCAGCACGCCGGCCCGGCTGGTGCGGCGCCAGCGCAGGGACAGCAGAAGGGGCGGGCCGAACGACGCCCCCAGCCCCGCCCAGGCGTACAGGACCATGTTGTAGACGAAGGTGTCGGCCGTCCAGGCGAGCACGAAACCCACCGCGCCGACGCCCAGGGTGGCCCAGCGCCCCAGGGCCACCAGCGTCTTCTGCGGCGCCCGGGGGTTGATCAGCCTGCGGTAGATGTCCTCGCTGATGGCGCTGGCCGAGGCCAGCAGCTGGCTGTCGGCCGTGGACATCATCGCCGCCAGGGCGCCGCAGATCATCACCACCGCGATCCATTCGGGCATGAAGGTGCGGGCCATCAGGGGCATCAGCTGTTCCTGGTCGGCGATCAGCCGGCCCTCGCCCAGGGCGGCGGGACCGAACCAGGCCAGGCCGACCAGGCCCAGGAGGATAGCCCCGAAGAAGGCGATCAGCGCCCAGCCCACGGCGATGAACGCGCCCTTGCGCACGGCGTCCGGGCTGGTGATCGCCATGAAGCGCAGCACCAGGTGGGGCTGCCCCATGTAGCCCAGGCCGATGGCCAGGCTGCCCAGCACGCCGCTGGTGGCCAGCCAGCCGGTGGGCCCGGGGGCGGCGTGCAGGTAGCTGCCGCCCAGGGCGGCGAGCTTCCCGTGCAGGGCGGCGGGTCCGCCCAGCTCGCCCAGCACCGCCAAGGGCAGCAGCGCCAGGGTCGCCAGCATCAGGATGCCCTGGATCAGGTCGGTCCAGGCCACGGCCAACAGGCCGCCCGCGGCCGTGTAGAAGGCCACCAGCACCGCGCCCACCAGCATGCCCTGCACCGGCGTGATGCCCAGGTAGAAGTTCAGGACCTTGCCCGCGGCCAGGAACTGGGCCGCCACGTAGAAGGTGAAGAAGAACAGGATGATCACCGTGGCGGTGATGCGCAGCGCGTGACCGCGGTCCCGGTGCCGGGCCGCGAAGTAGTCGGCCAGGGTCAGGGCCGCGTAGCGGTGGGTCTCCTCCCGCAGCCGCCGCGCCACCATCAGCCAGCTGAACGCGATGCCGCAGCAGCAGCCGACCCCCACCCAGACGGTGCCCAGGCCCGAGGCGAAGGCCAGGCCCGGCAGGCCGATCAGCAGCCACGCCGACTCGCCGCTGGCCCGCTCGCTGAAGGCGGCCACCCAGGCGCCCAGCTTGCGGTCCGCCAGCAGGTAATCGTCCAGGGTGCGATTCAGGCGGGCCGCCGCCAGGCCGACGCCCACGATCATCACGCTGTAGATGACGATGCCCAGGACGAGGGGATTCACGGGACCTCCGCGGTCGGGCGGGCGGGCGCCGGCGCGGCGCGGCCCGGGCCATCATACGGGCGGCCCGCGGCCCGATCAACGCCCAACCCGGGACTGGCCAACCCGGGACTGGCAGCGTACCGCGGCCTCCGGTACCATGAGGCGACGCGGGAAGCCCGCAAGGCAATCCGGCAAAGGAGAAGCCATGCCCGCCTGGTTCGTCGAGATGCACCCGATCCGGCAGGCCCTGCTGGCCACCTGCTTCACCTGGGGAGTGACCGCCCTGGGCGCGTCGGTGGTCTTCTTCTTCCAGACGGTCAACCGCAAGGTGCTGGACGCGATGCTGGGCTTCGCCGCCGGCATCATGATCGCCGCCAGCTTCTGGTCCCTGCTGAACCCGGCCATCGCCCTGGCAGAGGAGATGGGGACCGTGCCCTGGGTCCCGGCCGTGGTGGGGTTCCTGGCGGGCGGGGCCTTCCTCTGGGCCGTGGACAAGATCCTGCCCCACCTGCACCTGGGCTTCCCGCGCAGCGAGGCCGAGGGCATCCAGACCAGCTGGCACCGCAGCGTGCTGCTGGTGCTGGCCATCACCCTGCACAACATCCCCGAGGGCCTGGCGGTGGGGGTGGCCTTCGGCGCGGTCGCCAGCGGCATCGAGTCGGCGAACCTGGGGGCGGCGGTGGCCCTGGCCCTGGGCATCGGCATCCAGAACTTCCCGGAGGGCCTGGCGGTGGCGGCGCCCCTGCGCCGGGAGGGCTGGTCCCGGCGCAAGGCCTTCCTCTACGGGCAGGCCTCCGGGGTGGTGGAGCCCATCGCCGGCGTCATCGGGGCGGCCGCGGTGCTGTGGATGCGGCCCATGCTGCCGTACGCCCTGTCGTTTGCCGCCGGGGCCATGATCTACGTGGTGGTGGAGGAGCTGATCCCCGAGTCGCAGCTGCAGAAGAACACGGACCTGGCCACGGTGGGAGCGATGCTGGGCTTCGCGGTGATGATGATGCTGGACGTGGCGCTGGGGTAGGGAGTCAGATCCGCACGGGCTTGCAGAGCCACTTCTTCTCGTGCGCGGCCCGGCCGCAGTCCCGGCAGACGAACCTCGGGTCGGCGACGATCTGCTTCAGTTCCTCGAGCTGCTTGACGTACTGGCCCTTGCTCCAATTGCACAGCGGTTTGGCCTTCTCGCCCATCCCATCCTCCGGCACCGGGGTCCGCGCGGGGGAATTCGCAGGTGCCCCCGGCCGCGACCCATAGTATTCTCGTCCGGTTCGCGCCGCCAATCCCGCCAACACGCCGCAGCCCGGGAGTCCCCATGGCCCGCCGCCGATCCAGACCCGCCGCCGCCCGACCGGTGCGCTCCCTGCGGCCGGCCCTGCTGCTGCTCCTGGTCGTGGCCGGGGCTGCCCTGGCGCTGTCGGCCTGGCTGCGCCCCATCGACGGGGACGAGGGCTACTACGCCGCCGCGGCGCAGCTCACGGCCGACGGGGCGCGCCCGTACGCCGACTACTTCTACCCCCAGGCACCGCTGCTGCCGTATGTGTACGCGCCGGTGGTGGCCGTCGCGGGGCCCAGCCTGCGGGCCCTGCGCTGGCTGTCGGTTGCCCTGGCCTGCGGCACGGTGCTGGTCTGGGCCTCCTACCTGGTGCGGACCCGGCGCGGCGGATCCTGGACGAAGGTGGCGGCGCTGGCCCTCTTGGCCTGCAGCCCGGACGTGATCTCCTGGGCGGTGACGGTCAAGACCTACGCCCTGACCGGGCTGCTGTCCAGCCTGGGCCTGGTCGCCCTGGCGCGGGGGCTGGAGTCCGGGGCCGGGCGCCGGTGGCTGGTGGGCGCGGGCGCGGCCCTGGGGC
>JACZKN010000558.1 GCA_014859985.1 Candidatus Krumholzibacteriia bacterium
CTGGCTGGACGCGGTGGCGGTGGTCGAGCGCTACGACGCGCGGGCGGACATCGAGGCGGGCAACCACCCGTTGGGCACGGTGCTGGGGCGCGTGAAGTCCCTGGGCGCGGGCGAGGGCTACCAGCTGGTGACCGGGTTCGAGCCCACGCCGCTGATCGCCAAGGCCCGGGACCTCGGGGCCGAGGCGCACACCGCCCGGGAGGACGGCGGGGTGTTCGTGACGACGTTCCGGATGACGGGGGCCGAAAGCTGACGTCGTTCCGCCCGGCGGAACGTCTTTGGGGCAGAATCATTCAGTGGCGCAAGGATGGCCTGCTCGTCTGCGCCACGGAAAGGTGAGCCCCATGCATGAGAAACTGCCCGATCCCGTCCCCGCCTCGGCGATCGCCGAGGAGACGGAAGACAGCTGCACCTGCTCGTGCAAGGGGACGGCCACGGACGCCAACCCGGAAGGAACGGCGTCAGTGTCCAGCGACCTGTACGCAGCCGTGCACTTCGACATTGGCAAGCCGGCAACGGAATAGGGCGCCCGGGCTAGGACCCGTCCAGGGGCGCCCCCCGCCAATGGGTGACGAGCCCTATCCCCTCCACCTCGCGGGTGTAGCGGGTGACAAGCACCCGACGGCCGAGGACCGTCATGAACTCGGTGCCGCTGACGGGCACGAGCCCCTGTTCGACGGCAACCATGAAGTCCTCCCGGGCTGTCTTGATGAAGCGGATCATCGCGGGCGCAGCCGCGCTATCCATTTTCTGAAGCTCGTGGCTGGTGATCACCGGTTCGCCATCGACCACAACTCGGATCTCCGCGATCAGCATCGTCGAGCCGGCGACGGTCCAGCCGTTGACGCCCACGAGGGTCCCTTCGCCGGCCGCCGTGGCCTCCTCGATCCGCTCCAGGAACTCCCGGTCCAGGGAGACGACGCTGTCGCCCACGAGCTCGCCGCCACCGACCCGCCCCCCGCGGAAAGTCGGCTCGTAGACCTTCACGCCGCGGTCCACGACGCCGCCCGTGTCCACCAGGGCGAAATTGTCGCTGCCCACGTCGGTGAACTGGAAGGCCGCGAAGGCCACCACGACCGCGGCGGCAGCCACCACCGCCGTGCGTACGTTCTGCCGGCGATGGATCTGGAAATTGTGGGCCAGTTCCCGGTGCAGGCCGCGCTTGAACTCGTCGCGGGGCCGCCCTTCGTAGGCGCTGTCCCTCAGCAGCCGGTCCAGCATGTCGTCCGCTGACCGCCCTTCGCCGCTGCCGCCGTGCCCGTGGTCGTCGTGTTCCCGCTTCATGCCGAGTCCCTCCGCCGCTTCGCATCCGCCCCGGCGGGGTCGTCCGTCGCCGGATCCCCGTCCTCACCCAACAGCAGCTTCCGCACTCTCAAGCGGCCCCGGCGCAGCCGCGTCTTGACCGTCGTCGGGTTCATGCCGACCACCGCCGCGATCTGCGGCACCGTCAGCCCTTCCCAGTAGTGCAGGAGCAGGATCTCCTGCGTGCTCGCCTCCAGCTGGGCCACCGCCGTGCGCACCGACTGCTGCTCTTCCGTCAGCACCACCTGGGCCAGCGGGTTGAGCCGCGGATCGGCCAGGGCGGTCTCCGTATTGCTCAACCTGGCTTCCCGCACCAGCCGCCGCGCCTGCATCCGCACCAGGTTCTGGGCGATGCGGTACAGGTACGCGCCAAACGTAACCCCCTGCCACCGGAACCGGATCAGGCTGCGCTGCGCCTGCAGGAAGGTCTCGGCGGTCAGGTCCTCGGCCGTGGCATGGTCCAGCGTGCGGCGCAGGCAGTAGCGGTAGATCGCATCGCAGTACTTGTCGTAGAACCGGTCGAATGCCTGCGGGTCAAGCCGGGCCAGCACCATCCAGCGTTTCTCGATATCCAGTTCGCCGTCGCTCACGGGATCACCGGCCGGTATCCGGGCGGCGACGTGTGATCATCTGCATAATGCGGCTCCCGCCGAAAGGATTCAGGGTTTCCGGAAAATTCACGATCGATCTACTCCAGCCGCGAGCCGGCCACGAAGGCCAGCGCGTCGGGATGATGTTGCTGCAAGGACACTTGCAGGTCAAGCAGGTCGGCGGCCTGGGCCTGCGCCGCCCGGCAGGATTCCGCCGCGCCGCCCGTCGCGACCAGCGCCGTGAAGCAGGCCCGGCAGAGCCGCCGGGCCCAGCAGGTGCGGCAGCGGTCGCCCAGGGCCGCCAGCAGATCCTCGTGCAGCCGCCGCAGGGCCGAAGGATCGATCCCCTGGTCCAGGTCGCCGATCGCCTGCCCCGGTCCTACCCGCTCGCACGGCCGCAGAGTGCCGTCTGGCGCCACGAAGAGACGGCGCAAGCCCGGCCGGCAGGATCCCGTGGGGAAGCCCGGCCCGGGCTCGGGTCCGCGGCGCCGGTGGTGCCAGCGGACCAGGCCGTCGTCCCAGAGATCGGCCAGGGCCCGGGGCAGATCCCGGCGCCGGCCTGCCGCCATGGCCGCGGCATATTGCCCGCGCGCCTCGTTGCGGCCCGCCAGCCACAAAAGGGGCAAGGCCCGGGGTTCGCACCGCTGGGCAGCCCGCGTGCCAGCCAGGTTGGCGGTGTTCAGCCGCACGACCGGCGTGATGCCGATGCCCAGTTCCCGGTACAGGGGGAAGTCGTCGAACCAGGCCGCGACCTCGGCGAAAGCGAACGGCGGCCCCACGGTGGCGACGAAGCGCAGGCGGCGGGCGGCGCCCGGGTCCACGGCCAGCAGGCGGCGCAGGCCGGCCATCACCGAAGCGTGGGTGGGCCCGCCCCGGGCGTCGCGCCGCCAGCGGTCGTGCAGGTGGGCCGGCCCGTCCAGGCTGACTTGCAGCTCCAGGCCGAGTTCGGCGATCACCCGCACCTTGGCCTCGTCCAGCAGCGTGGCGTTGGTGTCCAGGCAGAGCCGCACCTGCCGGCCGCCGGGCGCGGCGCGGGCCGTCCGGGCCACCGCCTCGACCACCGGGAAGTGGAGCAAGGGCTCGCCCCCGTGGAATGACACGGTGCGCCGGGACGCGCCCACCGAGTGGGAGGCGAAGAACGCCCACGCCTGCCGCGCCGTGGCCTCGCTCATGACGTTGCCAGCCTCGTGGTCCTGGGGGCAGTAGAGGCAGCGCAGGTTGCAACGCTCGGACAGGCCCAGGACCAGGTGCGACAGCTTCGTCTGCGCGTCCCGCACGAGCGCGTCCAGGTCGGCCAGGGCGGCCGGCGGTCCGGCCAGGGCGAACAGCCCCTCGTCGGCGCGGGCCCGGCGGATCTCCGCGAGGGCGCGCCGGACGTCGGCGCCGGGAAGTTCGCCGGCCAGGCGGGCCATCAATTCGGCGTCGTTGTCCCGGCCGAACAGCGGCAGCGCCGCGCCGAGAACGGGATCGACGGCAAGCAGCGCGTTCTGCGCCGTGTCGTACCAGACGGGCGGACCATCGGCCCCGGCGCAGAGGCGCCCCAGGGATACGGATGCGGCGGGACCGGGCATGACGGGCGGGAACCTCCCCCGGTGGGATCCGCCGGTAAGGCGGACTCCATGCACCATGATACCATGGCACCACGGGCCGCGGGACGTGCATCGCCGCGCCCAGGATTTGATCTTCCCCACTCATCCGCGTAACGTTGCGGCGGTCCCCCGCCACCTTGTCCGCCGAGGTCCGCCATGGACGACCTGATCTGGTATCCCGGCCACGAGCTCATCCTCCGTTCCATCGTCCGCGCCGAGGGCCCCTGGGTCTTCGACGCGGCCGGCCGCCGCTGGCTGGACCTCGAGTCCGGGGTCTGGGCAGCCTCGGTGGGGCAGACCCACCCGCGGGTGGCCGCCGCCCTGCGCGACCAGTTCGCGGCCATCGCCCACACGGGGTTCAACTACACGGCGCCGGTGGTGGGCGAGGCGGCCGCGGCCGTCCTGCGGGTGCTGGACCTGGGCGAGGGCGCGCGCTGCACGCTGCTGTGCTCGGGTTCCGAAGCGGTGGAATACTGCGTGCGGGTCGTGTCGGGGCTGCTGCCCCGCCCGCGCCTCTTGACCATGGCCGACTCCTACTTCGGCGCCTACGGCGCGGCCCACGGCCGGCCCGCCGACCGCTGGACCACCTTCGACTGGTTCGGCTGCGAGGGTTGCCCCGCGGACAAGCCGTGCGACGCCACCTGCGAGCGCTTCGCCACCATCCCCCTGGCCGAGACCGGCGCGTTCGTGCTGGAACCCGGCAGCTCGTCCGGGTTCGTGCGCTTCCCGCCGGCCAAGCTGGTCGAGGCCATCGCCCAGGCGGTGCAGGCGGCCGGCGGCTTCGTCGTGGTCAACGAGGTCACCACGGGGGTGGGCCGCACCGGGCGCTGGTTCGGCTACCGGCACTACGGGATCGTCCCGGACGCCGTGGCCCTGGGCAAGGGGATCGGCGGCGGCTACCCGGTGGCGGTGGCGGCGCTCGGGCCGCGGGTGGCGGCCAGGCTGGCCGGGCCGCCGGCTTACGCCCAGTCCCACCAGAACGACCCGCTGGGCGCGGCGGTGCTGCTGGCGGTGCTCGGCGTGATCGAGGACGAGGGGCTGATCGCGCGGGGGGCGGCGGTGGGAGCGCGGTTGGCGGCAGGGCTGGCCGCGTTGCCCTGGCCGGCGGGCGAGGTCCCCGCGATGCGGTCCCGGGGCGCCATGCTGGCCGTTGACCTTGCGGGCGGACCGGCGCAGGCTGTGCGGGTGCATCGGGCACTGCTCGATGGCGGGTACATCGTGGGCTTGCGACCCGGGACCGCGACCTTGCGGCTGGATCCGCCGTTGGGCCTGGGCGACGAACAGGTGGACACGTTCCTGGCGACGTTTTCCGGTATCCTCCGAACCTAGGATCCGCGGCTGTACCGAGGAGGTCGAGCCCATGGCATTCACGCGGACCGCACGGCGGCTCGGGCTCAGCGCGGCGATCGCCGCCGTGGTCCTGCAGATCGCCTACGCCGCCGTCCTGGGTCTGGGGCTGCTCACCCTGCCCTCCCCGGACGAACCCATCGGCGAGCCGCTGCTCTCGGTCCTCGAGATCCTGATCCTCCTCATGATGCCGGCGCTGGTCGTCCTCATGGTCGCGGTCCACGCCTGGGCGCCGGTTGCGTCCCGGGCGCTGGCGCTGGCCGCGCTCGCCTTCATGGTCCTCGTGGCCGGCGTGACCTGCGGCGTCCACTTCGTCATCCTGACCTTGGGCCGGCAGCCTGCCTTTGCCGGCGAGCCCTGGCAGCCGCTGGTCCTGTCCTTCCGCTGGCCGTCGGTGGTGTACGCCCTGGACATCCTGGCCTGGGACGTCTTCTTCCCCCTGGCGATGTTCCTGGCCGCGCCGGTCTTCGCGGGCGGCGGGTTGGCCGGATGGATCCGCCGCCTGATGGTCACGAGCGGCCTGCTGAGCCTGGCCGGCCTGGCCGGGGTCGCGACGGGGGACATGCAGCTGCGCAACGTGGGCATCGTCGGTTACGTGGGCGTGTTCGTGGTGGTCGCCGCGCTGCTGGCGGTGCTGTTCAAACGGACCGCGCCTTCCCCCGGGGGATGAAACGCCTATAACTGACAGTTATTAAATGATATAAGAAATCCGGCATACTGTATTCACGCCAAGCAAATTTGTGGTTTTTTGTATTGACACTCGCCACTGTCGCGTGTATATTCATCCCGTGAGCACCACCGAATACACCCTCGACGACCTGGTCCAGGCGACCGGCTTCAGCAAGCGCCAGATCCGCTTCTACATCACGAAGCAGCTGGTCCCGGGCGCCGGCGAGAGCCGCGGGCCCTACGCCACCTACGGCGAGGAGACCCTGCGGCGCCTGCGCCTGATCGGCGTGCTGAAGGACAAGCGGATCGAGCCCACGGGCCGGGCCATGACCCTCGACGAGATCGGCCACGCGCTGGACACGCTGTCGGCCGACGGCAGCGAGGCCCTGCTGGCAGGACGGGCGGAGCTGGCGATCCTGGACACGGACACCGGGACTCGGTTGGCGGCGCTCGAGGCGCTGTCCTGGGGCGGTCGGGCCGCGCCGCCGACTACCCCGGGATCTGCGACTATCCGCGAGTGGCATGCCAGCGAGACCGACGCCCGCCCGGCCCTTCCGGCCTACCGGATGGAGCCCACGTGCAGCGACCCGGCCGAGGATGCGACCGCCGCCGTCACCGACCAGTTGGAACGCCTGCGCGACCTGCTCGCCGCAGCGGGCGCGGACCTGCCGGTCGCCGCGGCAGGCGGTCATCCGCAGTGGCGCCGCGCCAGCTCCCCACTTGTCGAATTCCACGTCCGTCAACCGGACACCCCGGCGGACCGGGCGCGCCTGCAAGCGATGGCGCGCGCCCTTCACCGCCTGCTCACACGGGAGGATGACCATGATCTCGATCCGTGACGACAGCCTTGTGATCGCTTGCCCCGAAGTGCACCCCGACGCGACGGTGAACATCACCTTCCACCGCACGCTGCGCATCCCCGACGACGATACGGTCCACTTCCTGCCGCCGGGGCTGGGCGCGTTTCCCCTGCGCAACGTGGACGCCTGCGGTGCCAAGGTGCCGCATGCTTGGCGCGAGCGGGGCGGCGTCATGTTGCCCATGTTCCAGAGCGAGGCCATGTGGATGTCCTTCGGCGGTCTCGGGTTCGAGGACAGTTACCCGTTCATCCTGAAGATCGCCGCCGGCGGCATCAACGCCGTCACGGGCGAGACCTGGACCGATACCGTAACGCGCAAGCCCCAGAACTATGTGGTCACGGACCTCCAGCCGTGGCTCGACGGGTTCTGCGTCGCCCGGGGCGAGATCCGCCAGTTCGTGGCCATGCCCCTGGGCGCGGGCTACAGCGCCGAGGAGCAGATCACCGGCCGCGCCGAGGTGGGCGGCCTGCAGATCGTGGCCTACCCCATGAAGGCGGCGGCCTGGAGGAAGCTGCAGGCCGAGCGGAAGCGCCGCATGGCGTACTGGGAGAACACGAGCGATGGTCAACCTTGTTTTTGCATCATGTCCGATGCGATGGGCCTGTCGCCCGGAGGCCGCATGCGCCAGGAGATCTACGACGATCCCCACGACTTCGGCGTCTGGGACCTGGCGCACACGTACCGCTGCTTCGTGCATATCGCCAACTCCTTGACCTGGCGCGCCATCACCGGCGAGGCGCCGCCGACTTTGCCGCCGACGGCGAAGCAGTACACCGAGGCCGGGCTGCCCTGGTTCGACTGGTACGACGAGAAGCACACCGCGGTCGGGGGCAGCGGCGTGCTGGCAGGCCTGAAGTCGGTCAAGCAGATGGGCGAACAGAAAGGCGAGCACCCGCTCCCGGAGAACGACCCGGCCGGCAAGATCATGCTCCTGCCGCTGGGCCCCGGCCAGGTGCGCCTATGGCAGCCCTAGGCCTCGGTGTACTGCTTCGCCGTCGGCGGCAAAGTCGGCGGCGCCTCGCCGGTGATGGCGCGCCAGGTCAAGGAGTTGGCGATATGCACGAAGCAGCGGTACGTGTGCGCCAGGTCC
>JACZKN010000559.1 GCA_014859985.1 Candidatus Krumholzibacteriia bacterium
GGGCCGGGCCGGACGGCGCCTTTCCGCGGGTCGGGGTCAAGCTGCGCTGCGGCGGCCTGGTGGCGGCGGCCTTCCCGGCGCCGGAGCGGCTGGCGGAGGTCATCGCCCTGGCCGGGGACCTGGACCTGCCGCTGAAGTTCACTGCCGGCCTGCACCACCCGGTGCGCCGGCGCGCCGGGGATCCCGACGTGATGATGCACGGCTTCCTGAACGTCTTCGGCGCCGGTATCCTGGCCGCCGAGGCGGGCCTGGCCGGCGACGCCCTGGTGGCCTGCCTGGCCGAGACCGAGCCGGGGGCCTTCGTCTTCGCCGAGGGCAGCTTCGCCTGGCGCGGCCGCGCCGTGGACGCGGCGGCGGTGGCCCGCGCCCGTGCCCGCCGGCTGCCCGGCTTCGGCAGCTGCTCGTTCCTCGAACCCCGCGACGACCTGGCGGCCCTCGGGCTGCTCTAGCCCGCGCCGGCGCCCGGCTCCGCCGCGAAAGGACACCCGCCGATGGATCCGACCGTCGACCCCGCCGTCCGCTCGTTCCTGGACGTTGATCCGCAGTGCCACTTCCCCCTGCAGAACCTGCCCTTCGGGGTGTTCAGCCCCGGCCCGCGGGCCGGACGGCGGATCGCGACCCGGGTCGGCGACTGGATCGTCGACCTGGCGGCGCTGCAGGACGCGGGGCTGCTGCAGGACGCCGGCCTGCCGCGCGGCCTGTTCAGCCAGCCGGTGCTGAACCCGTTCATGGACGCGGACCCGCAGCAGCGGCGGCTGGTGCGCCGGCTCGTGCACTCGCTGCTGCGGGCGGACGAACCCACCCTGCGCGACGACCCGGTGCTGCGGGGGCGGGTGCTGCTGCCGAAGGACGGCGTGGTGATGCACCTGCCGGTCCTGACCCGCGACTACACCGACTTCTATTCGTCCCGCGAGCACGCCACCAACGTGGGCATCATGTTCCGGGGCAAGGAAAACGCGCTGTTGCCCAACTGGCTGCACCTGCCCGTGGGCTACCACGGGCGGGCCAGCAGCATCGTGGTCTCGGGCACGCCGATCACGCGGCCCCGGGGCCAGACCCGGCCCGCGGACGATCAGCCGCCGGTGTTCGGCCCCAGCCGCCAGCTGGACTTCGAGCTGGAGGCGGGCTGCTTCGTCGCCGGCGGCAACCGCCTGGGCGAGCCCGTGGCCGTGGACCAGGCGACCGACCACATCTTCGGCCTCGTGCTGGTCAACGACTGGTCGGCCCGGGACATCCAGAAATGGGAGTACCAGCCCCTGGGTCCCTTCAACGCCAAGAACTTCGCCACCAGCATCTCGCCCTGGGTGGTGACCCTGGACGCCCTGGCGCCCTTCCGCTGCCCGGCCCCGGCCCAGGAACCCGGGCCGCTGCCGTACCTGCGCGAAGGCGACCGCCACACCTACGACATCCGCCTGGAGGTCGAGGTGCGGGCCCAGGGCGCGGCCGACGGCCTGCGGGTCTGCGCCAGCAATTTCCGCCACCTGTACTGGACCATGGCCCAGCAGCTGGCCCACCACACGGTCACCGGCTGCAACCTGGGCACGGGCGACCTGCTGGCCTCCGGGACCATCAGCGGGCCGGACAAGGGCAGTTTCGGATCCCTGCTGGAGATCACCTGGCGGGGCACCGAGCCGCTGACCCTGCCGGGGGGCGGCGGGCGGACCTTCCTGGCCGACGGCGACACCGTGACCATGACCGGCTGGTGCCAGGGCGACGGCTACCGCGTGGGCTTCGGCGAGGTCACGGGCACGATCCTGCCGGCGCGCGCCGCGCCGTGACCGGTCCGGGGGAGATCCTCTGGCGTCCCTCCGCGGCGGCCGTGGAACGGGCCCAGGCCACCCTGTTCCGGCGCGCGGTGGCCCACCGGCGCGGCCTTGACCTGGCCGACTGGGACGCCTTGTGGCGCTGGTCCGTGGCCGCGCCGGCGGATTTCTGGTCCGAGCTGTGGGATTTCGCGGGCGTGGTGGGGGAGCGGGGCGAGGGTCCGGTCCTCGTCGACGGCGACCGCATGCCCGGCGCCCGCTGGTTCCCCGGGGCCCGCCTCAACTACGCCGAGAACCTGCTGCAGGGGGACGCCGACCGCGAGGCGCTAGTCTTCCGGGGCGAGGGGACGCGCGAGCGGCGCCTGGACTTCGGCCAACTGCGCGCCGAGACCGCGCGGGTGGCCGCGGGGCTGGCCGCCGACGGCGTGGGTCCGGGGGTGCGGGTCGCCGGATTCCTGCCCAACCTGCCCGAGACGGTGGTCGCCATGCTGGCGACGGCCAGCCTGGGCGGGGTGTGGACCAGCTGTTCCCCCGACTTCGGCGCGCAGGGGGTGCTGGACCGCTTCGGGCAGGTCGCGCCGCGGGTGCTGTTTGCGGCCGACGGCTACCGCTACGGCGGCCGCACCGTCGACGTCCGGTCCACGGTGGTGCGGCTGCAGGGCGCCCTGCCCGGCCTGCGGCGCACGGTGTGGGTGCCGTTTGCCGACCCGTCCGCGCCGCCGCCGGCCGGCGCCGCCCTGTGGTCCGACTACGGCGCGCCGGGCGCGCCGGCCGCCTTCCTGCGGGTCCCCTTCGCCGCGCCGCTGTTCATCATGTTCTCCTCCGGCACCACCGGCCTGCCCAAGTGCATGGTCCACTCGGTGGGCGGCACCCTCCTGCAGCATCTGAAGGAGCACCGCCTGCACGGCGACCTGCTTCCTGGCGACCGCTTCTTCTACTTCACCACCTGCGGCTGGATGATGTGGAACTGGCTGGTCTCGGGCCTGGCCTCGCAGGCGACCGTGCTGCTCTACGACGGGCATCCCCTGCAGCCGGCGCCGGTGCTGTGGGACTACGCTGCCGCGGAGCGGTGCACCACCCTGGGCACGAGCGCCCGCTGGTTGGCGGCCTGCCAGAAGGAGGGGCTGGTTCCGCGGGCAAGCCACGACCTGGGCGCCCTGCGCGAGATCCTCTCGACCGGTTCGCCCCTGGCGCCGGCGTCCTTCGACTGGGTGTACCGGGATGTGAAGGCCGACGTGCGCCTGAGCAGCATCTCCGGCGGCACGGACATCATCTCCTGCTTCGCCCTGGGCAGCCCGGTGCTGCCGGTGCGCCGCGGCGAGCTGCAGAGCCGGGGCCTGGGCCTGGCCGTGGACGTGTTCGACCCGCAGGGGCGGCCGCTGCCGGCGGGCAAGGGCGAGCTGGTGTGCACGGCGCCCTTCCCCAGCATGCCCACGGGCTTCTGGAACGATCCCGAGGGCGCGCGCTACCGGGCGGCCTATTTCGACCGGTACCCGGGGGTCTGGTGCCACGGCGACTTCGCGGAGCTGACGCCGTCCGGGGGCTTGGTCATCCACGGACGCTCCGATACGGTGCTCAACCCCGGCGGCGTGCGCATCGGCACGGCCGAGATCTACCGCATCGTTGACCGCCATCCGGACGTGCGGGAGAGCCTGGTGGTGGGGCAGGAGCGGGGCGACGACGTGCGCGTGCTGCTGTTCGTGGTGCTGCGCGACGGCGTGGTGCTGGACGGGGAACTGGAGGCGGACCTGCGCGCCCGCATCCGGGCCGAGGCCACGCCGCGGCACGTGCCGGCGGTGATCCGCCAGGCGCCCGCGGTGCCGCGCACGATCAGCGGCAAGCTCGTCGAGGTGGCGGTGCGCAACCTGCTGCACGGCCGGCCGGTGGAGAACGCCGAGGCCCTGGCCGATCCGCGCGCGCTCGACTGGTACCGCGAGGCCGCCGCGGACCTGGCCGGCTGAGCGCCGCGGGCGCCGCTCAGCCCAGCAGCGTGCCCACGGCCTCGAGGATGTCCTCGTTGGTGAACGGCTTCCTGATCGTGCGGTCCGCCCCCAGCAGGCGCGCCGAGTGGAGGTAGTTCTCCGGTTCGGCCCGGCCGCCGCCCGAGATGGCGATCACCTTCAGCCCGGGGTTGGTGCGCTTCATGTCCATGATCGTCTCGATGCCGTCCTTCTCGGGCATGATGATGTCGGTGATCACCAGGTCCACCACCGCGGTACGGAACAGTTCCACCCCCTCCTTGCCGTTGACGGCGGTGACGGTCTCGTAGCCGGCCCGTTCCAGCAGGCTCTGCAGGAACTCGCGAACCTCGTTGTCGTCCTCTATGATCAGCACCCTTGCCACGATGGTCTCCTTTCCGCCGGCCAGGGGTGTCTCAGGCCTGCCCGGGCACGGTGGCGGCCAGCGCCTCGCGCACCACGGCCTTCAGGGTCTCGGCGCCGAACGGCTTGCGGATGACGGCAAGGTAGCCGCCCTGCCGCAATTCCGCCGGTACGGAGGCCTCGTCGTGGCCGGTCACGACGATCGCCGGCGCACCCGGGCGCAGTTCCCGCCAGCGCCGGATCACCGTGCCGCCGTCGACGCCGGGCATCGCGGCGTCGGTGATCAGCAGGCCGAAACGGTCGGCGCCGCCGGCCAGGATCTCCAGGGCGGACGCGCCGCCGACGCAGCCCTCGACCGTGTAGCCGCAGCGCTCGAGCATGGTCCTGGCCACGCTGACGATGGGCTCCTCGTCGTCGACGAAGAGGATGCGCGGCGCGGCGATCGCGGCGCCCGCCGCGCATCCTC
>JACZKN010000069.1 GCA_014859985.1 Candidatus Krumholzibacteriia bacterium
CCCGCGCCCAGCCCCTGCACCACCCAGGTGCCGCCGGCGCGGGCGTCGCGCTCGACCTTCAGCAGGCCCAGGGTGCGCGCGTCCTCCAGCAGCTCGCCGAAGTTGGCGTAGCCGTAGGCCCGCTCGTTGAAGTCGGGCTGCTTGCGCGTCATGGTGTCCTTGATCAGGGACGAGTAGAGGACGCCGCGGCTCTCCTGCAGCAGGCCCTGGGCCGTCTGCACCAGGAAATCGAACAGCTCGCGCTTGTCGGCGGGCACGTTGCCGACGTTCTTGCTCAGCTGCCCCACCGCCTGCCGGTAGATGTCGTCGTAGAAGATGAACTCGTCGCAGTTGCTGATCAGCAGGTTGCTGCTGCTGTTCTTCACGCCGATCCCGATCACGCGCTTGTTGTTCTCGCGCAGCTTCGAGACCAGGGGCGAGAAGTCGCTGTCCCCCGACACGATCACGAAGGTGTCGATGTGGTCCTTGGAGTAGCACAGGTCCATAGCGTCGACCACGAGGCGGATGTCCGCGCTGTTCTTGCCCGAGATGCGCGGCATGGGGATCTCGATCAGTTCGATGGCCGCCTCGTGCAACGGCGTCATGTACTCCTTGTAATAGTGCCAGTCGGCGTAGGCGCGCTTGACGATGATCTTGCCCTTCTCCAGCACGCGCTGAAGCAGGAGCTTGATGTCGAAGCGCTGCCGTGCGTCGCGGGAGCCGATGGCCACGTTGTCGAAATCGATGAAGAGCGCCAGATTGGGATGCTGGTCCTGGCTCATGCCTTGGGCCTCCTTGCAGCCGGCGCGGCCGGCTGAACCCGTGTTCCTTGCATTTGTCCGGGCCGCGGACAAGGATAAGCCATAACTTGGTGGGCGTACACCCGGAAACGCGGGAAGGCGCGCGCCGGACCACCGCAACCCGTGCCGGACCGCCGGATCCGGCCGTCGCCAGGAGCCGACCCCATGCCCGAGACCCTCAGCCCCCGCGACCTGCGCCTGCTCGTCGAGCGGGTCTTCCGCCCCACCCCCGCCGACACCGGCCTGGCCCTGATCGTCGACGTCCCCGACGACCGGGTCCCGGACAACCCCGATTGGGC
>JACZKN010000560.1 GCA_014859985.1 Candidatus Krumholzibacteriia bacterium
GGCTCGTGGTGCTGGAGGACGGCCGCATCGCGGCCGCAGGCCCGCCGGGCGAGCTGCTGGACGCGGCGCTGGTGGCCGGGCTGTTGGGGTTCGATGGCCCCCCGTGCCCGCCGCATCCGGCCGCGGGAGCCCCGGTGCTGCGCTGCGAGGCTCTGGTGTGCCGCTTCGCCGGTCCCGGAGGCGGGTTCGGTCCCCTGGACCTGGAGGTGCGCGCCGGCGAACGGGTGGGACTGGTCGGTCCCAACGGCTGCGGCAAGAGCACGCTGCTGGCGGTGGCGGCGGGCCTGCGGGCGCCCGCTGCGGGTGTGGTGTGGCTGGGCGAGCGCCGGCTGGATGCGCGGCGCCGGCCGGACCTGGGCCACGGCCGCGCGAACGCGTACTCGGGGAACTGGGGCGCGAGCATGGCGCGGCCGACGGTGGCGGACGAACTGGCCCTGGATCCCGCGTTCGCCGGGGTCGCGATCGGCCCCTGGCTCGCGGGCCTGGGGCTGCCGGCCGCGGCGGCGGCGGCCAATCCCCACGACCTGAGCACGGGGCAGCGCCGGCGCCTGGCGTTGGGGCTGGCCCTGGGCTCGGGGCGGCCGCTGATCCTGCTGGACGAGCCCACCGCCGCCCTGGACCGGGCCGGACGGCGCATGGTGCTGGATCTGCTGGACCAGGCGGGGGATGCGGCGGGCCTGGTGATCGCCTCCCACGACCGCGCCTTCCTGGCGGCGGCGGGTTGCCGGCTGGTGGAACTCAACGCCAATACCGGAGATCGATCCCTTCGACGAGCTTGAGGGTGCGCTGCTCGAACGTGGCGGCGATGGTCGCGTGCCTGCCATCGGGGCTGACGCCCAGCGACTCGGTGGCGAAGCTGCGGTCGAACCCGGCCACGGGCCGGGGTGTGCCGCTCCGCCCGGCAGGATCGAATTCCTGCACGAAGATGCCGCTGCGCCCCTCGGCGTCCTGGCCCACGTAGGCGATGCCGCGGCCGTCGGGCAACCAGCGCGCGCGCCCGAACATCAGGTCCTCCTGCCGGTGCCGGGTCGGGATGACGATCTCGAACGGCAGCGGCGTGCCGCCCTGCAGGCCGACCACGTTGACCACGAAGTCGATCCCGCGGATCGTCACGCACAGCACATGGCGGCCGTCGGGCGAGATCTCCGGCAGCAGGTAGGCCCCCGGCAGCAGCAGCTGCGCGTCCGTGCCGTCCGGACGCACCTTCCAGATGCCCATGTTGGCGGCGTTGCCGCTGCCGTAGACGATCCAGCCGCCGTCCGGCGTCATGACCGGGTTCTCCGCGTCGTAGCCGTCGCTGCTGACCTGGCGGGCACCCGTCCCGTCGACCGCGGCCATCCAGATCTCCATGTTGCCGCTGCGGTCGCTGGACCACAGCACGTGCCGCCCGTCGGGGGAGTAGGCCGGATCCCAGTCGGAGGCGGCGTCGTCGGTCACCTGGCGCAGCTGCCCGCTTGCCCGGTCGACGGTCCACAGGTCGACGTTGCCGCTGCGGTTGGACGAGAAGAGCACGGTGCGGCCGTCCGGGGCGTAGACCGGCTGCCGGTCGCGGCTCAGGCCCCGGGTCAGGATCCGCTCGCCCACCGACCGGCCGGATTCGTCGAGGGTCACCTCCCGCAGGCCGGCCATGGTGACCGCCTCGTCCATGACGAAGCGTCCGCGGTCCAGCACCGCGAGGGTGGAGGTGCCCCAGCCGCCGCGGGGCAGGCGGATGGGCAGCCAGGCGACGGGCCGCACGCCGCCGCCGTCGATGCGCGTCTCCAGGACCAGGCCGGGATAGCCGAGGACGTGGGACAGCAGGTCCGTCGGCTGGCCGACGGCGAAGGCGTCGCTGCCGGGCGCCCACGCCACGGCGCCGCAGGCGAGTTGCCGGCCCCGCACCGCCAATTCGCGCACGGATCCGTCCTGCGCATCCACCATCAGCACGTAGGCCGCCTGGGCGACGTTGCCCGTCAGGGGGGCGGAGTTGACGGCGATCAGGCGGCCGTCCGGGGACCAGCGGATGCCGTAGAGCAGGACGTTGCGGCCCGTGTGCAGGATGCGCTCCTGGCCCGACTGCAGGGACGCGACCGTCAGCTCCTGGACCGTGTTGCCGTCCTCGTTGTGCGCCCGCAGGAAGGCGACCCGCTGCCCATCGGGAGACCAGTCGCCCTCGGTCGCGTCGCCCACGACGCGGCGGGGTTGTCCGCCCAGGACCGGGATCCGGTGCAGGTCGCGGCTGCCCTCGGCGTCGCGGACGAACAGCACCTGCGCGCCGTCCGGGGAGAAGCGCGCCATGTCGTCCGGGCCCGCGGTCAGGGGCGCCTCGCCGCCGCCGGCCAACTGCTTCAGCCAGATGCGCGAGACTCCGTCGCGGTCGCTGGTGAAGGCCACCAGGGCGCCGTCGGGGGAGACGGACGGGGCCCAGTCGCGGCCCGAGAAGGTCAGCGAGCGGGCGCGGGGCGGCTGCGCGGGCGCCTCCGGCCGCAGCCACAG
>JACZKN010000561.1 GCA_014859985.1 Candidatus Krumholzibacteriia bacterium
GACACGTCGGGCAACGCCCTGGGTGCGGATGTGGTGTGGACGTTCACCACCGAGGACATCGACCTCGAAGCGCCGTACGTGGTGGAACGGGAGCCCCTGCCGGGGGCGACGGAAGTGATGACCGCGGCGGCGGTGCGGGCCGTGTTCAACGAGGCCCTCGACCCGGCGACGGTGAACGGTTCGACGTTCACGCTCACGCCGGCGGGCGGCCTGCCGGTGGCCGCCGTGGTGGGCTGGGACGGGGCGACGCTGACGGCCAGCCTGGTGCCGGGGGCGGAGCTGGAATACGCGACGACCTACGAGGCGCGCCTGACCACGGCGGTGGCCGACCTGGCGGGCAACCCGCTGGCCGGCGACGAGGTCTGGACGTTCACGACCCGGCTGGTGGCGCCGGTGTGCATCACCACGACCACGACGGCGGACTTCGCGGCCGGCACGCCCGACGGCGTGATGGTCGCCGAGCGCGACAACGGCTTGAACAGCGGCCAGTTGCGGCTGCAGGCCGCGGTGAGCGACCTGTTCCCGGGGCCGGATCCGGACCCGCAATGGGTGATCACCCGGAGCCTGGGACCGAGCATCACGGACGGCGTCATGGACGCGCAGGGCTATTCCAGCGGCCTGCCGGTGACTTCGTCCGGGCATATCGAGACCGCCGTCGGCGGCAACGTGACCTGCGAGATGCGGACGCAGTTCCGCGCGGGCAGCAACTTCGCCAGCATGGGCCTGCAGTCGGACTCGGCGGAGCCCGAACAGGCGACCTATTTCAGCACGTTCGGCACCGGTGACGACCCCGTGACGATGATCCACACGGTCGTCCGCGATACGAGCGGCTACACGGCCGTCGGCGTGCCGACGGCCGTGACCCTGGACGAGTGGCACGACTTCCGGATCGTCCATCTGCCCGGAGCGGTGGAATTCTACGTCGATGGCGTGCTGGTGGACACCCGGACCGGGGTGGGCTTCACGCTGCCCCTGCGGTTCGCCTTCTACAAGTCGGGAGGCTCGGCCACCCCCCTGCTGGTCGACTGGGCGCGGATCACGCCCTACACGACCGACGAGGGCACCTTCGTTTCGGCCGTGCACGACGCCGGCGGGCCGGGCACGGCCTGGACCGAACTGCTCTGGACGGGCGAGACGCCCGCCGGGACCGGCGTGGCCTACGAGACGCGCACGGGCGAGACGGCGGAGCCGGACAGCAGCTGGTCGGCCTGGGACGCCGTCTCCGGGTTCACGGTGGCCAGCCCTCCGGGGCGCTACGCCCAGTTCCGGACGACCTTGACCTCCGGCGACCTGGCGGTCAGCCCGGTTGTCGACCATGTCCAGCTCTGCTATACCCCGGCACTGGAGGATTCGACGGCTCCCCTGGTGGTGGTGACCGAGCCGGCCGCGGACGCCGTGCTTGTGGCGGTCGACCTGCCGGTGACGGTGACGTTCAACGAGCCCATCGACCCGCTCACCCTGACCACGGCCAGCTTCACGCTCACTCCCGACGGTGGCACCGCCGTCGCGGCGACGGTGGCGCTGGACTCGACCGGCACCCTGGCGACCCTGACGCCCGATTCCCTGCTCGCCTACGGGACGGTGTACGGCGGTCTGCTGACGACCGCGATCGCCGATACTTCCGGCAACTTCCTGGCCGCGGACTATGCCTGGAGCTTCACGACGGCTGCCGCGCCGGACACCACGGCCCCGACGGTGGTGGCGACCGAACCGGCCGCGGATGCGGTCGACGTGGCGGTCGCCCTGCCCATCACGGCGACGTTCAACAAGCCCATCGACCCGGCGACCCTGACTGTGGCCAGCTTCACGCTCACTCCCGACGGCGGCGCGGCCGTCGCGGCGACGGTGGCCCTGGACTCGACGGGCACCCTGGCGATCCTGACGCCGGACACCCTGCTCGCCTACGGGACGTTGTACGGCGGTCTACTGACGACCGCGATCGCCGACACCTCCGGCATCTTCCTGGCTGCGGACTACGCCTGGAGCTTCACGACCGCGGCGGCGCCGGACACCACGGCCCCGACGGTGGTGGCGACCGAACCGGCCGCCGACGCCGTGCTGGTGGCGGTGGACCTGCCGGTGACGGCCACGTTCAGCGAGCCCATCGACCCGGCGACCCTGACTGTGGCCAGCTTCACGCTCACCCCCGACGGTGGCGCGGCCGTCACGGCGACGGTGGCGCTGGACTCGACCGGCACCGTGGCGACCTTGACGCCGGAAGCGCGGCTCGCCTTCGGGACGGTCTATACCGCCACCCTGGCCGTGGCGATCACCGACACGTCGGGAACGCCGCTGGCGGAGGACTACGCCTGGATCTTCACGACGGCCACGGGCCTCAGCGCGGTGGGACCCCACGACCTGCCGGCCTTGACGGCGCTGCAGCCCAACTACCCCAACCCGTTCAATCCCCGCACCACGGTGGCCTTCGACCTGGCGCGGGAGGGGACGGTGAGGTTGCGGATCTACTCGGTGGATGGGCGGCTGGTCAGGACCCTCGTCTCCCAGTCGATGCCGGCCGGACGCCATTCGGTGGTTTGGAACGGCGACGACGATCACGGCCGCAACGTTGCGACCGGGGTCTACCTGCTGCGCATGGAGACGCCGGACCGGGCGCAGACGCGCAAGATGCTGCTGATGCAGTAGGGGCGGCAACGAGCCGACGAGAAGAGCGGGGCCCGGCCGCCACGGCCGGGCCCCGCTTCTTCACGTCAGGCGGGAAAACTACTTGATCAGCGTGAGCCGCTGGATGGCGACGCGCTCCCCGGCCTTCAGGTACCCGACGAAGACCCCGCTGCCCACCGGCTGGCCCTGCAGGTCGCGACCGTTCCACGAGAACTCGTGGACGCCGGCGCCCAGGACGCCCGAGACGAGGACCTGCACGCGGCGGCCGCGGATGTCGAGGATCTCGAGGGTCACCTGCTCGGTGGCGGCCAGTTCGAAGCTCAACGTCGTGGCCGGGTTGAAGGGATTCGGGTGGGCCTGCAGCCCGGTTGCCAGGCCCTGCGGTACCCGCCCCACCGCGGACAAGGACCCGCCCGTGGCATCGATCAGGTACTGCATCAGCAGCGGGCCGACGATGGAGCAGCCCAGCGCGTTGGGATGCGAGTCGTCGCCGTAGTGGCTGCGCTCGTAATCGTAGCGCAGCATGTTCGCGCCCGGCGAGCCGTCGGCCGGGGCGGCGAGCAGGTCGAAGAGGTCGAACACGCGCAGGTTCGGGCGGGCGGGCGAACCCAGGAACTCGGGGCTCTTGAGCCACTCGGCGAAGAGGCGGCCGCGCGCGGCCCGCGCCGGTGTGGCTTCCTCGTGCAGCCGGTGCCGCGGCGGGATCGACAGCGCGACGAAGATCTTGTCGGGATGCCGGTCGAAGACGTCGCGCATCTCCAGGTACCAGGCCTTGTACTGCGCGAGCGCTGCGTCGAGCTCGGCCTCGGTGCGGGCGCCGCCGAAGTCGATGCCGCGGTAGCAACTCTTGAAGGCGATGACGTCGTGCATCGTCAGGATCGAGTCGCGGGCGTCGACGTACTGGTCGATGGTCTCGTCCGTCCAGAGCATATGCAGCCCATCGGGCTCCGTGTCGTGGCCGCAGATGCTGGAGTAGGGGTAGCCCAGCAGCCTGCCCTCGGCGTCGCTGACGCCGATGTACGGGTAGTTGTGGTCCCAGAACTTCAGCTGGGTCTGGTGCTGGGCGTTGTGCTGGTCGAGATGCTCGCGCATCCCGCCCTCCTCGATCAGCAGGCGGCCGACCGAATTGTGCAGCAGGAAGATCCTCGTGGGGCTGTCCGCGTACGCGGACGCGGACGCGCCTATCAGTATCGCCAGGACTGCCAGGGTCCGCGGGAGGAACTGGCTACGGGGCATGGGGGGAGGCCTCCAGGATTCGGCTTGCGGGGTGTGCCTACCGGCGGTGCAGTACTGAGGATGTCGGGTGCGGATAGGTGTGCGTTCGTACGGGACATAGTAGTATCTTTAAAGCCCGCCGTCAAGAATTCTCGCTGCCGATACCGGCTACATGACGATTGATAATTATTTATCGTGATATATGAGGCCGGCTCGCGGTCCGCCCCGCCGCCCGATCCGGGGCCGTGATTCACATGATCTTGGCACGGCCTTAACCTTCCGTTCATCGACCCCGCCTATCGTGACCGCGACCGACCCCCACCGGGGGTCTCGTCCGCCATTGACCGCCTTTCCCTCTGGATGGTGACCATGCCCGTTCGCACCCTTTCCGCCTGCATCCTCGGCTTGCTGCTGCTCGGCTCCGTCGCCCGCGCCGGCGATCTGCGGGGCAGCGTCAAGGACTCCGAGTCGGGGCAGGGCCTGATCGGTGTGGACCTGGTTCTCGTGGGCACGGAACACAGGACCGCCACGGACCTGGAGGGCAAATGGGAACTGGCGGGTGTTCCGTCCGGTCTGTACGAACTGCGGGTCACCTACATGGGGTACAACACCCGCTTCCTGACCGGGATCGAGGTGCCGGCGGCCGGCGTGGTGGAACTGCTGGTGACCCTGGAGAGCTTCAAGGCCTACCAGACCGACGAACTGGTGGTCTCGGGCAGCCGCGTGCTCTCCACCGAAGGCGCCCTGCTGGCGGATCGCCAGCAGAGCGGCGTGATCGGCGATGCCATCAGCGCCGCCCAGATCTCGCGTACCCCCGACGGCAACTCGGGCGACGCGCTCAAGCGGGTCCCCGGCCTGACCGTCAACGACGGCAAGTATGTCTTCGTACGCGGGGTGACCGATCGCTACAACGTGACCGAGGTCAACGGCATCTCCATGAGCGGCACCAACGTGGAGAAGGACCGCAAGAGCTTCAACTTCGATCTGGTGCCGGCCAACCTGCTGGCGAACGTCATCGTCATCAAGTCGGCGACGCCCGACATGCCCGGCGACTTCGCCGGCGGCCTGGTGCGCATCAGCACCCTGGAGTTCCCCGAGCAGTCCACGACCTCGGTGACGGTCGGCGGGGCCTCGACGAACGGCACCACGGGCGAGGACTTCCAGCACGACTCGGCCGCGGGCGACAGGGACTGGCTGGGCGTCGACGACGGCGGCCGGGATTTCCCGCGCCATCTGCTGGCCGGCCCCGACTCCGTGGCCGTGGCCGACCGCGAGCAGAACCTGGCCCGCGCCCTGCCCAACGACTGGACGACCGAGACCCGCCAGGCGCCCTTCCGCTACAACTGGGGCCTCTCCCACGGCAACCGGCTGGGCCTGTTCGGCGGCAACCTGGGCTACATGGCGGCGTTGTCCTACCGCAACGACTACGATCTGCGGCAGGAGAGCGAGAACCGGCAGTCCGACCCCGTTGCCGGCGGCACGCAGCTGCAGGCCGACGGTGAGACCAGCCACACGAACGTGACCTGGGGAGGCCTGGCGAACCTCTTCTACCGCACCGGCCGCCACCGCCTGGGCCTGACCAACACCTACAACCGTTCCGCCGACACGGATCTGACCTTCCTGCAGGGCAAGGACAGCACCAAGGAGTTCGCCTGGCGCTCCCTGTCCTGGCAGGAACGCTACCAGTACGTGGGCAAGCTGGACGGCAGCCATGGTCTGCCGGCCCCGGCGGGCGAGTTCGAGCTGGCCTGGCAGGGCTTCTACGGCGAATCCCGCGCCACGGAGCCGGACCGGCGCTTCCTCTCCTACAACACCGGCGGCCAAGAGGGCACGCCCGACCTGATGGACGAGAACATGCGCACCTGGTCGTGGCTCAAGGAGTTCCGCCGCGGCTTCGCCGTCGATCTGACCTGGTCCCTGACCACGGACGACCTGCTGAAGGAGCGCACGCCGTCGTTCAAGATCGGCGTCCGCCAGGACCGGCGCGAACGCACCTTCGACGTGGAGGCCTGGTTCACCACACCCACGTTCCGGCCCGCGAGCCGCGCCCTGTCGGTGCTGCCGCCGGACTCTATCTTCGCGCCGGGCAACTACAACGAGGTCTCCGACCCCCGGCGCGGCAACGGCTGGGAGTTCGACCGCGACGCCTTCAACAGCGGCGCCTACGGCGCCTACCACGACCTCGACGCCTGGTACGGCATGGCCGACCTGCCCTTCTCGCTGATCGACGAGGACTTCCGCCTGGTCGGCGGCGCGCGCGTCGAGGACTCGGACCAGCTGGTGGAGGCCGTCGAGAGCAAGACCCGGCCGGACGTGCGCGATACCGCCCGGGTGGACATGAAGGACGTGCTGCCCTCGTTGAACCTGACCTGGTTCTACGACGAGAAGGTGAACGTGCGCGCCGGCTACTACGAATCGGTCAACCGCCCCGAGTTCCGCGAGCTGGCGCCGGTGCTGCGCCGCAACTTCCGCACCTTCCAGAACGAGCTGGGCAACCCGGACCTCAAGCGGGCCAGGATCCGCAACTACGACCTGCGGGCGGAGTACTTCCCCGGCTACGGCGAGGTGGTGGCGGCGAGCGCCTTCTACAAGCGGATCGCCGATGCCATCGAGGACACCCTCTACATGGCGCCCGAGCGCGCGGTGGCCAGCTGGTCGAACGCACCGCAGGCCAAGAACTGGGGCTTCGAGCTCGAGGTCCGCAAGCGCCTGGAATGGTTCACCTTGACCGAGGACGTGACCGTTTCGGCCAACTACACCCGCGTCTGGTCCGAGGTGGAGTACTACGACGCCCTGACCAGGACCACGGGTCTGCGCACGCTGCACGGCCAGGCCCCCTGGTCGGTGAACGCCTCGCTGGAATACAACAATCCCAACGCGAAGACAGCGGTCAACCTGCTCTACAACAAGGTGGGGCGCAAGCTGGACAAGATCGCCGACTTCACCTTCCTGTACGTGTACGAGGAGCCCCGCGACAAGCTGGATCTGGTGGTGACCCAGGGCCTTTGGCGCGGCCTGACGGCCAAGGCCGCGATCAAGGACATCCTGGCCCAGGACACGATCTTGACCAGCGGCAGCGCCGGGAGCCCCTACGAGTACTCGCGCATCACCGAGGGCAGGGAGTACTCGGTCTCGGTATCCACGAAGTTCTGAAGGTTCCGGGGCGCCGCTTGACCGTTTCCTCACATCTTCCTGATCGAATCCGCACGCGCCCCTGACCGCCCCCTCACACGTGCCGGCTACCATGTCCCTCGTCGGATCGCTGGGCACAGGGCCAGGCGCACATCGGGGCGATCGGAAGAGTTTCTTGCCAACTCGCCCCCGGATTCCAGCCGACCCCTGTCCGGCCCCGGCATGGCAGTCGAGCACCGTTTCGGGCGGTTCGCGGAGGTCGAGCATTGCAGACAGGCAACGATCCGCGAACCGCTCACCGGTGCCCGGCGGCCGGCAGAGCCTGCTTCCACCGCATGAGCCACCACTTGACAACGGAAAATTCGTTCCGCCACGGCGCGGTTCGGCAAGGCTCCGGGGCGGGGTCGCGACGCGGCCCCGACCCCCTGCAAGACCCGTCGCAAGACAGGTGAAAGTCAACCTGGAGGATGTGTCCATGAAGAACGTGATCAAGCTGGCGAGCGTGCTGGTCGCCCTGGCCGTCGCCGTCCCCGCCCTCGCGTGGGTGGGTACGGCCGACCTCGGCACCTTCGACCCCGTCGACGAACTGGCTCCCTACAACCAGACCGGGGTCCGCACCCTGAGCCCGGACACCCTGTACACCATCTACGGCCTGTACTACGTCGAGGCCGGCGGCGTCATCAACATCCCGGCCGGCACCGTGATCCAGGGCGTGCCCGGCGCGACCCTGGTGATCAAGCCGGGCGCGCAGATCTTCGCCGAGGGCACCGAGACCTCGCCGGTCATCATGACCAGCAGCGAGGCCCCCGGCAACCGCTTCCCCGGCGACTGGGGCGGCGTGGTGATCCTGGGCAACGCCCCGGTCAACCAGGTGAACCCCCTGATCGAGGGCGGCATCATCGAAGGCACCTACGGCGGCAGCGATCCCGAGGACAACAGCGGCGTCTTCAAGTACGTGCGCATCGAGTACCCCGGCTACCGCTTCCAGCTGAACAACGAGGTCAACGGCCTGACCATGGGCGGCGTGGGCCGGGGTACCGAGATCCACCACGTGCAGATCAGCTACTCGTTCGACGACAGCTTCGAGTGGTTCGGCGGCACCGTCGACGCCCACCACCTGGTGGCGATCGGCGGCACCGACGACGACTTCGACACCGACTTCGGCTACCAGGGCCGCATCCAGTTCGGCTTCAGCCTGCGCGACCCCCAGTACTGGGACGCCGCCGGCCAGAGCAACGGCTTCGAGTCGGACAACGACGGCTCGGGCTCCGCGGCCCAGCCCTACACGTTCCCGGTGTTCAGCAACATGACGATGATCGGCCCCGAGGCCGTGGCCCTGCCGCTGCCCGTCGGCCACACGTTCGAGAACGCCGCCGTGCTGCGCCGCAGCACCCGCACCAGCGTGTTCAACTCCGTGATCGCGGGCTTCCCCCGCGGCGTGTCGATCCGCGACGGTTCCCGCACCGCCGCGGCGGCGGACGAGCTGCGCTTCTACAACACCGAGGTCACCGGCAGCTACACCTACAGCACCGACAACATCCACGACACCGGCCGCTGGCCGCTGGTCGGGACCTGGTTCATGGGCAACGCGAACCTGGACACGATCCCCCGCTCGCACACGGCGGTCGGCCTGGGCGACCTGAGCGACCTGACCAACCCGAACCCCGTGCCGCAGCCGGGCAGCGTGCTGATCGGCACCGCCGACTTCAGCAACAGCTACATCGCCGACCCCTGGTTCACCCAGGTCAGCTACCGCGGCGCGTTCGATCCTGCCCTGCCGATGGACCAGCAGTGGACCAGGGGCTGGACGAACTTCGACCCCCAGGGGATCAACTACGCCGCCCTGTCGTCCGTGGGTGACCCGCTGCCGGCGCGTACGGCGGCCGCCCGCAACTTCCCCAACCCCTTCAACCCCAGCACCACCATCAAGTTCACCGTGCCGGCCAAGGGCAACGTGAACGTGAAGGTCTACGACGTGCGCGGGCGCGAAGTGGCCGAGCTGCACGACGGCATGCTCGAGGCGAGCACCTACGAGCTGCAGTTCAACGGCGAGGGCCTGTCCAGCGGCACGTACTTCTACCGTGTCCAGGGCGAGGGCTTCGAGGTCACCGAGAAGATGCAGCTGGTGAAGTAGCGGCCTCCGGCCTTTGACTGCATCGGTCTTGCAGGAGCCGCCGCCCTCCCCCGGGGGGGCGGCGGTCCCGTTTGCCGGCAGCAGGTGTCAGGCGTGCCCCCGGCCCGGTTTCCGCGTATCCTGGCGGGGATCGTACCCGGCCCCAAGAGGGGCCGGCCGCGCCACGACCGCCAGCGGGGAGAAAACCATGTCCGACAAGGTGTACAAGCACATCGAGCTCACCGGCACGTCCAGCAGCAGCATCGAGGACGCCGTGTCCACGGCCATCGCGAAGGCCGCCCGGACGGTGCACAACATGCGCTGGTTCGAGATCGTCGAGACCCGCGGCAACATCGAGGGTGGCAAGGTCAAACAGTGGCAGACCACCATCCGCGTGGGCTTCTCCCTGGACGACTGAGGGCCCCGATGCCGACCCCGAGGAGCCGCCTGCCGCGCCCGTCCATGCGGCCCAGCTTCCGCATCCCCGTGCCCGGCGACGGCTGCGCCGCGCTGGCTCAGGTGCACGAGGGCCTCAAGGGCCCCGCGGCGCCCTTCGTGGGCCAGGTGCTCAAGCGCCACGCGTACATCCAGCTTCCGGCCGCGCGGCGCTCGCTGCTCTCGCCGTACCTGAACCTGCAGCTGGGCGAGGCGGACGGCGGCGGCACGGTCCTGCTGTGCCGTTTCTCGCCCCACCCGGCGGTGTGGACCGGCTTCATGGGGGTGTACGGCGTCTTCGCCATGCTGGCCGCGGCGGGTCTGATGTACGGCTGGGCCCAGACCACCGTGGACGAGTACCCGTGGGGTCTGTGGGTTGCGCCGGTGTGCCTGGCGCTGGCGGCGTTCGTGTACGGCGCGGCGGTCATCGGCCAGGGCCTGACCGCCGGAGAGATGCACGAAATGCGCTGCTTCGTCGAACGGGCCGCAGAAAGGGCAGGGGCGCGGATCCCCGCCGCGGGCGCCGCAGGCGAACCGACGGCGGAAGCGGCTGCCGGTTATTGATGGGATGTTGATATTGCCGTATCATATCGTCCGTGCTCTTCCGCCCACCCCGAGGGGAAACGATGTTGCGCTCGACCCTTGCCGCCCTCGGCCTGGTGCTGCTCGCCCTGGCGGCCTGCAGCGACACTGGTGGTCCCGATTCTCCGGATCCGGCGGTGCGCGGTCTGGTCATCGACGCCGGGGGCGTCCCGGTGCCAGGCGCCGCCGTGGTGGTGGACCTGGATTTCACCGGCCCGGCGACGATGCCCGGGGAAAAGCCGCAGACCGCCATCGGGTTCAGCGTGCCCGAGCCGGGCTACTGCACCCTGCGCATCACCGACGTGTGCGACGAGGAGGTGTTCTACGCCTTCGCCGACAGCCTCCCGGCCGGCCGCCATTCCCTGACCTGGGACGCGAAGGACCTGGCGGGCAGGGAGGTCGTGGAGGGCGTGTTCCACGTCCACCTCGACCTGGCCGGCCGCGATCCGGCGCGGATGACCATCGCCGTGGCCCGCAACTTCACGGCCGAGACCGGCGAGTTCGCCACCGTCGCCTGCGCGACCGTCCACGACACCTGGCGCGTGGCGGCCTGGACCGACGACGACGGCCGCTTCCGCATCGCGCGCGACTGCTGGGAGTTCGGCCAATCGCTCATCCTGCGGGACGAGTCGGGTGATCAGATCGGCATCGTGACCGTCGTCCCGCGCGTGCGGGTGTGGGCCTACCCGGCCGACGGGGATCGGGGCTCCGGCAGCGCCTGGACCGATTTCGACGACCTGACCGGCGCCGCCGTCACGGTGCGGCTCGGCGGCGACGGCTGACCCGGCGGCCTGCCGCGGCCCGCAGCTTTCTTGACGCCTGGTGCGCCGCCGCACCGGGCGTTTACCATTCCCTGACGTTGAATTAGCGCGCTCCTAACCCCCCCTTAACGCACCGGCGCTATCGTGCTGGGGCGCCGTGGGCCGGGCGTTGCCCGCGGCGGACGCCGACCGTGGCCCGTGCCTGCAACCGTTTGTTCGCGAAAGGACCATCCATGCGCCGATCCACCGTGGCGGCCGCGCCGCTGGCGCTGCTGGCGCTGCTTGCGCTGTTGGCGGGCGCCGCCGGGGCCCAGACCCGGGACGCCGAAGGCCTGCAGGACCAGGTCGGCGGCACCGTCGACGAAGCCCGCCGGACCCAGCAGGAACTCGACCAGTGGTCCGGCGACCGCGGGGCCCTGGAGATGCGCTACCGCACCGCCAAGGCCAACCTCGCCTACCTCAAGGAGCGGCGGGCCCGGCAGCAGGAGAAGGCCCGGGCCCTCGACGACGCCGTGGCCGAACTGGACCGCCGCCTGGACGAGTCCGGGCGCCTGCAGGCCGTGATCCAGGACACCCTGTCGGCCGTCCTCGGACGGCTGGAGGCGGCGGTGGCCCGGGACCTGCCGTTCCTGCCCGAAGAGCGCGAGGCGCGCCTGGCCGGACTGCGCCGCGAACTGGCCGAGCCCGGCACCCAGCCCGGCGAGAAGCTGCGCCGGTTGCTGGAGGCCCTGATGGTGGAGGCCCAGTACGGCGAGACCGTGGAAGTGGCGCCGCGCACCGTCGCCATCGGGAACGAGGAGATCCACGCCGACGTGCTGCGCATCGGGCGCCTGGCCCTGTTCTGGCGCAGCCCCGACGGCAAGCGGGTCGGCACCTGGGATCCGGCCGCCGGCGGCTGGACCGAGCTGGACGGCGGCGCCCGCACCATCGGCCGCGCCATGGAGATGGCCACCCGCATGCGCCCGGTGGAGCTGATCGCCCTGCCCCTGGGCCGCATCGCCCCGGAGGTGACCCGATGAGCAGGTTGACCGTCGCCCTGATGCTGTACCTGGGCGTGGGCCTGGCGGCGTCCGCCGGGGCCCAGGACCTGCGCGACGCCTACCGCCAGGCCGAAGAGGCCCGGCGCGAGGTGGAAGAGCGCGCCGCCCGGGTCGAGCAGGAGATCCTGGCCGACCAGACCCGCCTGCAGGCGGAAGTCGCGCGCCTGGAGGCCGAGCAGGCCGCCCTGGAGCAGGAACTGGCCGACCTGGACACCTACCTCCAGGACCAGGACGCCCGGCGCGAGAAGCTGCAGGAGAAATGGTCCGCCAGCGAACTCGATTTCCGGGAGATCTCCGGCAACGTGCGCCTAGCCGCCCGCGACGTGGAGACCATGGTCCACCAGTCGCCCCTGACGGCTTTCCGGCCGGGCCGCGCCGAGCGCGTCAGCCCGCTGCTGGACACGGGCTACTTCCCGGATATCGACGACATCAGCGGCCTGGTGCAGGTGCTGATGGACGAGATCCGCCTCGCGGGCCAGGTGGCCATGCACACGGCGGCCTACACCGGCCGCGACGGCATCGCGACCACCGGCAACGTGCTGATGCTGGGCAAGTTCACCGCCGCCTACGTGGGGGACGACGAGACCGGATTCCTGCGCTGGTCACCCGAGGCGGGCAGCTTCGTGGCCTTGGCCAAGCTGCCTTCCGGATCCATCGGCCGCGCCCTGGACGGCTTCGTGGCGGGCGGGAGTCCCCGGGCGCCCATCGACCTCTCCGGCGGCAATGCCCTGGCCCAGGTCAACCACCAGTCCACGCTGACCGAACACCTGCAGGCGGGCGGCCCCCTGGTCTGGCCCATCCTGGGCCTGGCCGTGGTCGCGCTGCTGATCGTGGTGACGCGGGCATTCTTCCTGAACCGCATCCACCACAACACCGACCGCTTCATGGGCGAGGTGAACGGGCTGGCGGCCAGGGGGGAATGGGCCGCCGCCGAGGAATTCGTCAATGACCACGGGCGGCGCAAGTCGCCGGTGATCGAGGTCATCAAGGCCGGCCTTTCGGTGCGCCACAAGGACCGCGAGACCCAGGAGAGCGTGCTGCAGGAGGCGATCCTGCACCAGCTGCCCCGGGTCGAGAGCGGCCTGGCTGTGCTGGCGGTGCTGGGCGCGATCGCACCCCTGCTGGGCCTGCTGGGCACCGTCACGGGCATGATCAACACCTTCCGGGTCATCACCCTGTTCGGCACCGGCGACCCCAAGCTCATGTCCGGCGGCATCAGCGAGGCGCTGATCACCACCGAACTGGGCCTGATCGTGGCCATCCCCATCATGCTGATGCACACGTTCCTGCAGCGGCGCGCCGACCACATCGTCGGCGACATGGAGGAGAAGGCCGTGGCGCTGACGAACATCATCCAGACCCGCGGGGAGATCCCCCAGCTGCAGGCGCGGGCCGCGGGCGCCGGGAGCGCGTCGTGATCGACCGGCTCTGGGACACCTGGGAGTACCTGGCCCAGGGCGGCTGGGTGATGATCCCCATCGCGGCCAGCTCGTTGCTGATGTGGGTCTTCGTCCTGGAGCGCTGGCTCACCTTCGGCCGCCTGGGCGGGCGGGACATCGCGCCGGCCGAGGGGCTGCGCGTGGTCAGCGGGGCGCCCGGGC
>JACZKN010000562.1 GCA_014859985.1 Candidatus Krumholzibacteriia bacterium
GCGGCGACGATGGCGGCGCGCAGGGCGTCCAGGCCGGTGCCCCGGGTCGCCGACACGACCACCACGGTGGCGCCGTCGGTCGTCAGCGCCTCCACCAGCCAGGTCTCGGGGGGCGTCCGGTCGGCCTGGTTGAAGACCACGATCACCGGCAGGCCGCGGCGGCGCAGGTCCGCCAGCAGGGCCTCCTCCTCGCGCCCCCAGACCCCGCCCGCGGCCACCAGCAGCGCCACGTCGCAGCGGTCCAGCTGGGCGCGCGTGCGCTCGACCCGCAGGGCGCCCAGCTCGCCCGGATCGTCCACGCCGGCGGTGTCGATCAGCAGCACCGGGCCGATGGGCTGCAGCTCCATGGGCTTGCTCACCGGGTCGGTGGTGGTGCCGGGGGTCGGCGAGACGATGGCCACGTCCTGGCGCAGTAGGGCGTTGATCAGGCTCGACTTGCCCACGTTGCGGCGCCCCACCAGGCCCACGTGCAGGCGGAAACCCCGCGTCGCCCCGGTCTTGCCCATGCCATTCCCTCCTAGCAGAACACGTCGCGTCCGCCGCCGCGGACCTGGCGCAGCATCGTCTCGGCCCGGCGGCGCGGCTCGCCGTCCATGCCGGCCAGGACCGCGGCGATGGCCCGCTCGCCGGCCGCCGCGGTCGCCGGCGACGCGTAGTCGATCAGGTACTCCAGGAAGCTGCTCAGCCCGTTCGGATCGCAGTGGCGGCGGATCTCCCCCGGCCTGGCCAGGTCCATGAAGTCGCGCCCCGTGCGGCCCAGGCGGTAGCAGCCGGTGCAGAACGAGGGCAGGTAGCCCAGCTCGGCCACGTCCCTGACCACCTCGTCCAGGGGCCGATGGTCACCCAGGCAGAACTGGCCGCTGCGGGCGTCGTCGCCGCCGGTGTGGCCGCCCGGGCTGGTGCGGCTGCCGGCGGAGATCTGCGACACGCCCAGGGCGAAGGTCTCGCGGCGGATGGACGCCGTCTCGCGCGTGGACATGATGATCCCCGTGTAGGGCACGGCCAGGCGCAGCACGGCCACGATGCGCCGGAAGTCGGTGTCGCTGACGGGCCGCGGCGGATGGGCGGCCAGGTCCGAGCCCAGGGCCGGCTCCAGCCGCGGCACGCTGACGGTATGGGGCCCCACGCCGAAGCGCGCCTCCAGGTGGGCCGCGTGCTCCAGCAGGGCCAGCAGCTCGAAGCGCCAGTCCGCCAGGCCGAACAGCACGCCCACGCCCACGTCCTGGATGCCCGCCCGCATGGCCCGGTCCATGGCCCCCAGGCGCCAGCCGTAGTCGGCCTTGGGCCCGCGGGTGTGGTAGCGCGCGTAGGTCGACCGGTGGTAGGTCTCCTGGAAGACCTGGTAGGTGCCGATGCGCCGGTCGGCCAGGCGGCGGAACTCGTCCCCGGTCAGGGGCGCCACGTTGACGTTCACCCGGCGGATCTCCCCCTTGTCCTCGTGCACCGCGTAGATGGTGTCGATCGCCTCGAGCACGTAGGCGAAGCCCTGGGCCGGGTACGCCTCGCCGGCCACCAGGAGCACGCGCTTGTGGCCCTCGCGCACCAGGGCGCGCACCTCCGCGGCGATCTCAGGTTGGGTCAGGGCGCGGCGCTGCACCTCGCGGTTGCCGGCGCGGAACGCGCAGTAGGCGCAGTCGTTGGCGCAGAGGTTGGAGACGTACAGCGGCGTGAACAGCACCAGGCGGCGGCCGTAGATGGCCTGCTTCACGTCGCGTGCGGCGGCGAAGATCTCCGCCAGGAGCTCCGGATCGGCCACGCCGCAGAGCACCGCCACCTCGTCGGCCGTCAGGCCGGCCAGGGCCCGGGCCTTGGCCAGGATGGCCCGCACCCGCGCCGGCTCGGGCGCGGCGGCCGCGGCCAGGACGGCACCGATGGCGGCTTCGTCAAGACGCGGTCCGGTGGTCGTGGTCATCGCGCCGCCTCCAGCCGGGTGCCGCCGCGGGCCAGGGTCAGGGTGAAGGTGCTGCCCTGGCCCGCGCAGCTGGTGACCGTGACGTCGCCGCCGTTGAGGCGGGCCAGGCGGCGCAGGATGCTCAGGCCCAGGCCGCTGCCCTCGATCGTGCGGGTCTGCTCGTTCTTGATGCGCACGAACTCGCCGAACAGGCGCGACACCTCGTCGGCGCTCATGCCGATGCCCGTGTCCGCGACCGTGATCGTGACGGTGTCCGGAACGGTGCCGTCCACGGCCACCTCCACGCGGCCGCCGTCGCGGTTGTACTTCACGGCGTTGGAGACCAGGTTGTTGAGCATGATCTCCAGCTCGCCGGCGTCGCCGGTGACGACCGGGTCGCCGGCCGTGCGCAGCTCGACAGTCAGGCGGCGCCCGGCCGCCGCCGGCGCGAAGGTCTCGACCACGGCGCCCGCCGCCCCGGCCACGTCCACCGGGCCCAGGCTGCGCGCCTTCTCGCCCGACTCGATCCGCGTCAGGTCCAGCAGGTCGAAGATCAGCTTGCGCATGCCCGCCAGGCGGGCCAGGCTGCGGCCGACGATGCGCTTGACGGCCGCCGGGTCGTCGCCGGCCACCCCCTCGTCCAGCAGCTGCAGGTACCCTTCCACCGCGCCCAGGGGCGCCTTCAGCTCGTGGGCCAGCACCGACAGGAACTCGAAGCGCACCCGCCGCCGTCCGGCCGCCAGCTCGCGCGCCGCGCGGTCGGCCACCAGGTGGCGCGCCGCCTTGGCCGCCACGTCCCTCAGCTCGTGGGGGGTGAAGGGCTTGCCCAGGAAGTCGAAGGCGCCCTGCTTGGTGGCGCGCACGGCCATGTCCAGGGACGCGTAGGCGGTGATCATGATCACCAGGGTCCCGGCCTCGCCGGCGCGCAGCTCCTCCAGCAGCTCCATGCCCGTCAGCCCCGGCATGGAGTGGTCCAGCAGCAGGATGTCGATGCCGCCCTGGGCCAGGCGCTCCCGGGCCGCCAGGCCGTCCGGCACGGTCTCCACGGCGAAGGCCGTGGGGCCGCCGTAGGCGTCCAGGTCGACGGTCAGGCCGCCCAGCACGCGGGCCACCCCGGCGCGGATGCCTTCCTCGTCGTCCGCCACCAGCACCCGCAGCAGCCGCGGTTCAGTCATGGCGCACTCCCAGCCGGTCCAGCTCGCGGCGGATCTGCTCGAAGCGCACCGGCTTGGCCAGCACCGCGTCCGCCTTGATCCAGCTCTGCGACCCGGCCCCGGCGCGCTCGAAGGCCAACCCGGTCTCCGCCGTCACCCCCGTGACCAGCAGCACGGGGATGCGCGGGTCCAGCTGCTTGATCTCGTGGGCCAGGGTGAAGCCGCCGTCCAGCTGGTCCATCATCAGGTCCAGCACCGCCAGGTCGGGGCGGACGGTCGCCAGCTTGGCCCTGGCCTCGGTCTCGTTGTGGGCGGTCTCCACCCGCCAGCCCTCGTGCGCGAAGCGGGTGCTCATCTGCACCAGGAAGTCCTGGTCGTCGTCCACCAGGAGCACGAGCGGTCGTCCGTCGGCGTTCATGGCCGTCTCCTCACTGCCCGGTCCAGCCGTGGCCCGGCAGCGTGATCGTGAAGGTGGTCCCGGTCGGCCCCGCGGCCGGGTCGTCGTTGGTGGTGAAGGCGATGTCGCCCCGGTGCATCTTGACGATGCCGTAGCTGACGGCCAGGCCCAGGCCGGTGCCCCGGCCGCGGTCCTTGGTGGTGAAGAAGGGCTCGAAGACGCGGCTGCGGATCGCCTCGGGGATGCCCGTGCCCGTGTCGGCCACGCGGATCGCGACGCGCCCGCCGGCCGCCGGTCCGGTGCCCACCCCGATGGTGCCGCCGGCAGGCATGGCCGCGCCCGCGTTGGTCACCAGATTGGCCACCACCTGGGCCATCTGCCCCGCGTCCAGCTCGGCCATGAGGGCGGGGTCCTCGTGGTCCGTCCTGACCGTGACGCCGGCGGGCAGCAGGCAGTCCTCCAGGCTGCGCTCCACCAGCTTGGCCAGCGCCACCGGCGCCAGGTCCAGCTTGTTCTGGCGGGCGAAGTCCAGCAGGCCGGCCACGATGCCCTTGCAGCGGTCCGCCTGCCGGGCGATCAGGGCCAGCTCCTGCTGCAGCTTCTCGTTGCCGCGGCACTCCTCCTGCAGCAGGTTGGCGTAGAGCACCACCACGCCCAGGGGATTGTTCACCTCGTGGGCGATGCCGGCCGCCAGCTGACCCATGCTGGCCAGGCGCTCGCTGTGCATCAGCTGATCCTGGGTCGCGGCCAGGGTGGCGTGGGAGGCGTGCAGCTCGTCCACCGTCTCGCGCAGGTGCTCGATGACGTAGGGCAGGCACATCTCGCTTTCGGCCATGCCGTCGAAGATCGCCACGGCGTGCTGGCGGCAGGTCTCGTAGCCGCAGGCACGGCAGTTGAGCTCGTCGCCGGGCCTCTGCTTGCCCATGCGGCGCATGATGGCCCGCAGGTCCTCCTCGCCGGGCACCGGCATGCGGGTGTCGCGGGCGGCGAACCCCCGCGCGAGGTCGGCGTCGGAGAACAGGGACATGGCGTGGCGCCAGGCCCCGGCGTCGCCCTCGGCCCGGGAAGCGGCCGCGTAGCGGCTGACCGCGGCGCGCCGGCGGAACATGGGCTCGCGCGAGGTCATGCCCGCGCCCATGATGCAGCCGTTGCAGCACAGGACGTCCAGCAGGCCGGCGTCCAGGTCGCCGGCCGCGAACCCGTCCAGGGCCTGGGGAAAGGCGACGCGCCCGTCGGCGGTGACCACGCGGGTGCTGGTCAGGTCCTCGTCCATGCCGGCGGCCTGGGCCAGGCCCCGGGACAGGGGGAACACGGCGCCCAGGCGCGCCCGCGGCGGGTCGAACCGGGCCGGCGCGGCGAGGGCGGGATCGATGCCCCGCAGGTAGAGCAGCTCGCGCAGCTCGGCGAAGGTGAGCGCGGCGTCGATCCGCTCCGCCCCGGCGCTGGCCGCGGCCTCGCCCTTCTTGGCGATGCAGGGCCCGATGAACACGACCTTCAGCTCCGCGCCGTGCAGCGCGCGCAGGGCCTGGGCGCTGGCCAGCATGGGCGAGACCACCGGCAGCAGGTGGCCGCACAGCTCCGGGTGGAACTGCTCGACGAAGGTGACGATCGCCGGGCAGGAGGTGCTGATCCAGCGGTCCTCCGGCCGGGCGTCCAGCAGGCCGCGGGTGGCCCGCGCCACCAGGTCGGCGCCGAACCCCACCTCGTGGACCACCCCGAACCCCAGGGCCTTCAGCGCACCCACCAGCTGTTCGGTCGGCACGTCCAGGAACTCCGCCGGGAACGAGGGCGCCAGCGCGGCGGCCACCGGCCACGGCCCGTCCAGCAGCGCGGCCGCCGCCTCCACCGAGCGCAGCACCGCCTTCGCGTCCTGGCTGCACACGCGCACGCAGTTACCGCAGCCGATGCAGCGCTCGTGGATGACCTCGGCCTGGCCGTCGCGGATGCGGATGGCCTTGGCCGGGCACTCGCGCACGCAGGTGTAGCAGGTGCGGCAGCGCTCGCCGATGGTCCAGACCAGGGCCGTGTCCGTTCTCATGCCGGCTACCTCAGCACCGTGCGGGCGTCGTAGTGCGTGTGCAGCAGTTCGTGGCTGCGCGGACCCAGGGGCTCGCCCAGGAACTCGGCGTAGAGCTGGCGCACCGCGGGGTTGGCGTGGGCGGTGCGCACGGTCTCGGCGCCGTCGATGCGGTACAGGGCCTGCAGGCGCGCGCCCAGGGCCGCGGGGTCGGCGCCGATGGGCTGCCCGCCGCCGCCGATGCAGCCGCCGGGGCAGGACATCACCTCGACGAAGTGCAGGTCGCGGCGGCCGGCGTCGATCTCCTGCAGCAGGCGGCGGGCGTTGCCCAGGCCGCTGACCACCGCCACGCCCAGTTCCAGGTCGCCCAGCCGCACCCGGGCCTCCTTCACGCCCTCGAGCCCGCGCACGGCCTCCACCTTCAGGTCCGCCAACTCGCCGCCCGTGACCAGGTGGTGGGCGGTGCGGATGGCCGCCTCCATCACCCCGCCGCTGGCCCCGAAGAGCTTGCCCGCGCCGGAGCGCCGGCCGAAGGGCATGTCCGCCGGCTCGGGCGCCAGGTCGCCCAGGCGCAGGCCGCGGCGGCGCACCAGGTCGGCCAGCTCGCGGGTGGTCAGCACCGCGTCCACGTCCGCCAGCTTGCCCTCGAGCATCTCCTCCCGCTGGGCCTCGAACTTCTTGGCGGTGCAGGGCATGATCGCCACGCTGAACACCCGCTCGGGCTCGAGCCCCGCGCGCGCCGCGAAGTGGGCCTTGATCACCGCGCCCAGCATCTGCTGCGGGCTCTTGCAGGTCGAAAGGTGGGCGATGCGCTCGGGGTAGAAGGTCTCGACGAACTTCACCCACCCCGGGGAGCAGCTGGTGAACATGGGCAGGGGCCCGCCGTCCCGCAGGCGGCGCACCAGCTCGCTGGCCTCTTCCATGATCGTCAGGTCGGCCGCGAAGGCGGTATCGAAGACCCGGCTGAAACCGAGGCGCCGCAGCAGGGCGTACAGGGCCCCGTCCACGTCGCGGCCCGGCTTCTCGCCGAACAGCTCGGCCAGGCTGACGCTCACCGCCGGCGCCACCTGCGCCACCACCGTCAACGCCGGGTCGCGCAGGGCGCCCTCCACCAGGTCGAGGTGGGAGCGCTCGGTCAACGCCCCGGTGGGGCAGACCATCACGCACTGGCCGCAGTTGACGCAGCTCGAGACGTTCAGGCCCTCGCCGAAGGCGGTGTCGACCCGGGCGCCGCTGCCGCGCCCGGTCATGTCGATGGCGGCCACGCCCTGGACCTCCTGGCAGGCCCGCACGCAGCGCCCGCAGAGCACGCACTTGTCGGGGTCGCGCACGATGGCGGGGCTGGAGACGTCCCGGGGCAGGTGGCGCCGGGTGCCCGGCAGGCGGCGGGCGCGGACGCCCAGCTCCTCGCTCAGGTCCTGCAGGCGGCAGTTGCCGTGGCGGGCGCAGTAGAGGCAGTCGTCGGGATGGTTGCTCAGCAGCAGCTCGACGATGGTGCGCCGCGCGTTCACCGCCCGGGCCGAATGGGTGTGCACCTTCAGGCCCTCGACGACCGGGTACGAGCAGGCGGGCACCAGGTTGGGCAGGCCGTCGACCTCCACCACGCACAGGCGGCAGGCCCCGGTCGGGGGCAGGCCCTCGTAGTGGCAGAGGGTCGGCACCCGGATGCCCCCGCGGCGCAGGGTCTCCAGCAGGGTCTCGCCCCGGCGGGCCTCGAGGGTGCGTCCGTTGGCTTCGATCCTCGGCATGTCTTCCTCAGCTGACGAGCACGGCGTCGCGGTGGCAGGCGGTCACGCAGTTGCCGCAGGCCACGCAGCGCTCCTGGATGATGGTGTGGGGGCGCCTGGGCTCGCCCACGATGGCGTCGACGGGACACTCGCGCAGGCAACGGCTGCAGCCGTTGCAGAGGGCCGCGTCGATGCGGTAGCTCAACAGTTCGGTGCAGACGCCCGCCGGGCAGCGGCGCCCGAAGATGTGGGCCTCGTACTCGTCCCGGAACCAGCGCAGGGTGCTGAGCACGGGGTTGGGCGCGGTCATGCCTAGGCCGCACAGGGAGGCGTCCTTGATGACCCCGGCCAGGTCCTCCAGGTTCACCACGCCCTGGAAGCGCTCCAGCGCCATGTGCCCGTGCTCGCTGCGGGGGTGGCGTGTGATGGCCTGCAGGATCTCCAGCATGTGCCGGGTGCCCTCGCGGCAGGGGATGCACTTGCCGCAGCTCTCGCGCTGGATGAAGTCCATGAAGAACTTCGCCACGTCCACCATGCAGTTGTCCTCGTCCATGACCACCAGGCCGCCCGAGCCCATCATGGCGCCCAGCTCCTTGAGCGACTCGTAGTCCACGGGCGTGTCCAGGTGGGCGGCCGGGATGCAGCCGCCGCTGGGCCCGCCGATCTGCACCGCCTTGAAGCGCTTGCCGCCGGGGACGCCACCACCCACGGCGTGCACCACGTCGGCCAGGGAGGTGCCCATCTCCACCTCCACCAGGCCGGTGCGCGCCACCTTGCCCGACAGGGCGAAGACCTTGGTGCCCTTGCTGCCGGCGGTGCCCAGGGCGGCGAACCCGTCGGCGCCGATGCGCACCAGCTCCGGCAGGTTGGCCAGGGTCTCGACGTTGTTGATCACCGTGGGGCAGCCGAACAGCCCGCTGACGGCGGGAAACGGCGGCCGCGGCCGGGGCATGCCGCGCCGGCCCTCGATCGAGAGGATCAGGGCCGTCTCCTCGCCGCAGACGAAGGCGCCCGCGCCCTTCTTGACCACGACGTCCAGGTCGACCCCCGAACCGGCGATGTCCCGGCCCAGGTAGCCGGCCTGCCGGGCCTGGTCCAGGGCCACGGACAAGTTGGCGATGGCCAGCGGGTACTCGGCCCGGATGTAGACGTAGGCGCGCGAGGCACCGATGGCGTAGGCGGCGATGGCCATGCCTTCGACCAGGCGGTGGGGGTCGCCCTCGATCACGGCCCGGTCCATGAAGGCGCCGGGGTCGCCCTCGTCCGCGTTGCAGACCAGGAACTTGCGCTCGGCCGCCGTCTCCTGGGCGAAGCGCCACTTGCGGCCGGCGGGGAAGCCGCCGCCGCCGCGGCCGCGCAGGCCGCTGCGTTCCACTTCGGCACACAGCTCGGCCGGCGTCATCTGCGCCAGCACCCGCAGCCACTGCTCGTAGCCGCCGCGGGCCCGGTACTCGTCCAGGCTGCGCGGGTCGATCAGGCCGCAGTTGCGCAGCACCAGCCGGGTCTGGGGCGCGAAGAAGGGGTGGTCCCCGATGGCGGGCACGCCGTCCCAGGCCTGCAGGCCGTCGGCCGGGAACTGGAAGAGCGGCAGCTCGGGCCAGGCCCCCTCGCCCAGCATCGCGTCCAGGACGGTGCGGGCCTTGCCGGGATCGACGCGGCCGAAGCACAGGCGCGCCCGGCCCGGCAGCTGCACGTCCAGCATGGGCTCCAGCGCGCACAGGCCGATGCAGCCGACCTCGACGATGCGGGCGCCGCGGCGCTGCACGGCGGGCAACGTGCGCACGGCCTCCAGCACGGCGCCGGCGCCGGCGCCCAGGCCGCAGGTGCCGGTGCCGATCAGGATGACGGGAACGTCCACGGCCTCGCGGCGCAGTTCGCGGGCGCGCGCCGGGTCCAGGGCCGTGGGGATGGTGCGGCTGGTCATGCGGACTCGGCCTCCCGGCGGCAGCGGCGCAGGATCTTCACGGCGCTGTCGGCGTCCACGCCGCCGTGGAACTCGCCGTTCACGCAGATCAGCGGGGCCAGGCCGCAGGCGCCCAGGCAGGCCACCACCTCGAGGCTGAACAGCCCGTCCCGGGCGGTCTGCCCCGCCTCGAGCTGCAGGTAGCGCTTGATGGCCTGGAAGACGCCCTGGCTGCCCTTGACGTGGCAGGCGGTGCCGCGGCAGACCTGCACGTGGTAGCGGCCCAGGGGCTGGAAACGGAACTGGTTGTAGAAGGTGGCCACGCCGTAGATGCGGCTGCTGGGCAGGCCCAGATGGGCGCCGAGCTCGGCCACGGCCTCCCGGGACACGAAGCCCTGGGCCTCCTGCACCTCCTGCAGCAGGGGGATGAGGTGTTCGCGGCCGCGGTCCGGGTGGGCGGCCAGGATCTCGGCGACGCTCCGCACGGGACCGTTCACGCCCGCACCTCCTCGGGCCGGTGGGCGAAGTAGGCGACGCGCTCCAGGGCCAGGCCGATGTCGTGGTTCTCCACGTAGGTGCCCTCGGGCACGCGCACCGTGGTGGACGTGAAGTTCAGGATGCTGCGCACCCCCAGGGCGGCCAGGCGGTCGGCCGCGGCCTGCGCTTCGCGGGCCGGCACGGCCAGGATGGCGATGCGCACCTGCTCGCCGCCGACGATCTCCTCCAGGTCCAGCAGGTGGCGCACCGGCACCCCGTGGCAGCGGGTGGTCACCAGGTCGACGTCCGTCTCGAAGGCGGCCACCATCTGCAGCTGCGGGTGCGCCGTGCGGAAGTACTGCAGGATGGCCCGGCCCAGGTTGCCCACGCCCAGCAGCACCGCCCGGTCGGCCCGCGGACCGCCCAGGGTCGCGGCGATGGCCGCGTCCAGGCGCCGCACGTCGTAGCCGTGCTGGGGGTTGCCGCGGTAGCCCACCCGCATCAGATCCTGGCGGACCAGGGACGGCGTCATACCCGACAGGCCGGCGATGTCCTGGGAATGGACGGCCGCCACGCCGTCGGCCGCCAGGCCGGCCAGGACCCGCCGGTAGGTGGCCAGGCGACCCACCGCCCGGGGGGTCATGGGTCGCAGCACCGTGCTCCTGCTCATCCCGCTTCTCCGTTCGTTGGCAAACGATGTTAAAATTTTCACACCATGCTGTTGGGGCCAAATATCGGCTGCGGGCCGCGCGGGTCAAGGAAAATTCGTTATTTTTTTGACAGGAGGGGAAAGACCGATAATATCCTGCAAAAGCGATACTTGGACCTCAGGGCCTCCGTCGCACGAGCCTGGGCAGCACCAGCAGGAAGGCCGTCCCGGCCACCAGGGACACCCACGCCGGCACCCCGAACCCCGCCGGCAGGAACCCCAGGAACGCCGCCGTGGCGGCGGCGATGAGCGCGAAGGGGATCTGGGTGCGCACGTGGTCGTGGGGTTCCACGCCGCAGGCGATGGAACTGACGATGGTGGTGTCGCTGAAGGGCGAGCAATGGTCGCCGAAGACGGCGCCGCTGAAGACCGCGGCCACGGTCACGTGCAGGAACGAGGCCTGGGCCGCGGGCTCGAGGTGACCGATGGCGCCGGCTGCCGCGGGGATGGCCAAGGGGAAGAGGATGCCCATGGTGCCCCACGAAGTCCCCGTGGCGAAGGACACCACGGCGCCGGTCACGAACACCGCCAGCGGCAGGGCCGGCGCCGCGTCCAGGGCCGCCGCGGCCCCGGCGATGCGCTCGGCCGTGCCCAGCGCTCCCAGCACGCTGCCCAGGATCCAGGCCGCCACCAGGATCACCACCGGCCCGAGCATGGTGCGCACGC
>JACZKN010000563.1 GCA_014859985.1 Candidatus Krumholzibacteriia bacterium
CGGCAGGCCGTCCTCCAGGGCGATGCGGGCGGGATCGGCGTAGGCGCCCACCAGGAAGGACTCGCTGAACGGATCGTGCAGCGGCGCCGCGACGGCACCGCCCGCGGCCAGGACGGCCGCGCCCGCAAGCAGGACTCGAGCGATCAATGCAGCAGCACCACCTTGTGCGTCAGGACGCCGCTGGATCCTTCCAGCCGCAGGATGTAGGTCCCGGCGGCGGCGCGCCCGCCGTCCCGGCGGGCGCCGTCCCAATGGACCAGGTGCTCGCCGGACCCGAAGTCCCAGGCGACGACCAGGCGGCCGGCCAGGTCATAGATCCCCAGCCGCGCGGGGGCGCCGGGCGGCACCGTGAGCCGGCAGCGCACGCCGCCGGTGGCCGGGTTCGGCCAGGGCCGGCTGAAGGAGGCGGTCACGCCGTCCCCCCCGTCAGGAAACACGACAACGGGGCCGGAGGCAAGGGTGCCCTGCCGCCAGGGGCCGACCACGCGCACCACCGAGCGGGTGCGGTCCGGGCCTCCGAGGGCGGCCAGGAGGTCGGCCGCCGGCACGGCGAAGCGGCCGTCCGGGAACGGCGGCTCGATGCGGCGCTCCAGCAGGTCCGTCCACGCGCCGTCCTGCTGCCGCTGCACCACGAAACGGGGATCGCCCGCCAGGACCTCGGGCCAGGTCCAGGCCAGTTCCGCGGCGTTCCAGGCGATCGGCAGGGCCGAGGCCGGCACCGGATCGGCAAGGGCGGTGACCGCGGCGACCTGCCAGCCGCGGTGCTCCCAGTCCCTGGTGTTGCTGGCGAAGACCAGGCGCAGCCGCCAGGGTCCGGGGCCGGCCGTCCACCCTTCCCGGCCAGCCGTCGAGCGGCCGCGCGGCGTGTTCGTCGCCGTCGGGTCCGACCCAGACGGCCGCGGCGCCGTCCATGAAGACGCCGGGCGCCACCAGTTCCGTGTCGTAGGCGTGCACCAGGCGCACGGCGCGGACCCCGTCGCCCAGGGGCGCGGAAGTCAGGGCCGCGTGGGCGCCGTTGTCGTAGGCGACGCCGGGCCAGGCCTCGCCGCTTGCGTGCCGGTTGGCCGCGCAGGCCAGCACGAAGGTCCCGGCGGCGACCGCCGGCGAGCGCTCATCCCAGCGGTACCAGGCGGTCGCGGTGTTGCCGTCGGGGTGGTCGCTCATCCAGGCCCCGGGCCAGGCCGCGCCGAAATCCAGCGCGGCGTCGTTGGCGTCCCACACCCACCAGCGCACGACCGGCGGCGCGGTCCACCCGCCGTCACGGATGCCGAGCACGAAACGCGTCCCGGCACCGGGGGCCAGGTCCGGGTCCGGAACCCAGACCACCTCCCGGTCCGGAACCCAGCGGCCGGATCCCGCCGGCAACAGGGAAAAGCCCAGCTCCGTGCCCCCGCCGAGAAAACCGCCCAAGGGCGGGGACCCGGCGCTGAGCGTGGCCGTCGGCGCGACCAGCGGGACGCCGATCGACGTTACCGCCAGCAGCAGCACCGCCTGGTCCTGCCCCGCCGCAGGCCCGCCGGAAAACGCCAGGTCGACCGCCAGGGCCGGCGCGGCGGCCGCCGAAGCGGCGAAGGCCACGGCCGGGAACCCGCCGCGGGTCGTGCTCGTGATGCCCGTCAGCTCCACCTGCGATGGGCCGCCGTAGCCGGCGCTGGACGGCACGGTCCCGGGCCCGAAGGCCGTGGCCCCCGTGCCGCCGGGGAACAGGTCGTCGACCGATCCCTCGTCGAGCCCGCCGCGCAGCGCCCCGTCGCCGTCCGCCTCCACCAGCTGCACCCGCAGGTGCACGCCGCCGGTGGCGGACCAGGCGGACTCGGGTACGGTCTCGTCCACGTGGTAGACCAGCAGCTGGCCCGCCGGCACCGCCAGGTCGAAACCGTCGAGCGGCTCGCGCACCTCCAGCAGGAAGTACTCGTCGCCCGGGCGGCCGTGGGTCCAGACCCGGTGCACGGTGCCGCCGCGGACGGCCGCGGTCAGGGCCGTGTCCACCCGGCCCTCGGCCGGCAGGTCGACCGCCTCGCACCAGCCCAGTTGCCAACGGGAGTAGGCGTCCAGCAGCGCGGGCTGGGCGCCGCCGCCGGTGCCCCAGGCGCCGGCGGCCATCAGGCTGAAGCGGCCCAGGCCGCCGCGGGAATGGACTTCGCTGGCGCCGGACGCCGCGTAGCGCAGGTCGTAGCGTTCCTCGAGGCCCAGCAGGTGGGCGGTCTCGTGCGCCCAGATGCCCAGGCCGCTCCTCATGGCCGCGACCGCGTAGAACGAAGCCGCGATCCCGTCCTGCACCACCGGCGGGTCCAGGAAGTACTGCAGGGGCTGGATCAGCCCCTGGTCGACGTCGTTCTCCTGGCCGATGCCCGCGTGCAGGATCAGCACGCCGTCCACCTGGCCGTCGTCGTCGGCGGTGCCGGCCAGGCCGTCGGGCCCGTCGTTGTCGAACTCCCGGAACCGGTAGCCCAGGTCGCGCACCGCGGTGATGGCCTCGGTGGCCAGGCGCCGGGTGCGGGTGAAACCGTTGAGCCCGACGTCCGAGTAGTCGCGGCGGGTGCCGGGCAGGGAGATCAGGGGTGCCAGGATCGGGCGCAGGTCGCAGGCGCCGCCGCTGGCGATGCGGAAGTAGTTGCCGAGGGTCTGCCCCGGCCCGTCCAGCCGGGGTCCGAGGGCGGCGGGGCCGTGCCACCGGGCCGGCAACCGGCTGTCGGCGAAGTCCACCGGGATCACCAGCAGGGCAAACGGCGCGCCCGGGTCCGCCTTGTCCGGGCGGTCGGCGACGGCCAGCGCGACGGCACGCACCCGCGCCCGCCGCTCCGCCCGCAGGTCGGAAAGGTCGGCGGCCCGGGCGGCGCCGCCGAGGGCGACCATCAGCAGAAGGGAAGCCGCGAGACCGCGGCGCAGGTGGCGCACCGTCTTGATCATCCCATCGGAACCGGCCCGGCCGGAACCGGTTCCCGACCGGGCCGCGCCAGGCTAAAGATACGGACGCCGCTCAATGGTTGAAATGGCGCCGACCGGTGAGGATCAGGGTGATGCCCGCCTCCTTCGCCGCGGCGGCCACCTCGTCGTCGCGGATGGAACCGCCCGGGGCCACCACGGCGCGCACGCCGGCGGCGGCGAGTTTCTGCACGCCGTCCGGGAAGGGGAAGAACCCGTCGGACGCCGCCACCGCCCCCCGCAGGTCGAGACCCTGGTTCGCGGCCTTCATGACGGCCAGATCCACCGAGTCCACGCGGCTCATCTGCCCGAAGCCGCAGCCCAGGGTCGCGCCCCCGGCGGCAATCACGATGGCGTTGCTCTTGCCGTGCTTGCACACCTTCCAGGCCATCTCCAGGGCGGTGCGGGTGGCGGGGTCGGGGTCGTCCCCGGCCACCACGTCCCAGTCCGCCAGCTCGGGGAAGCCCGCGTCCTCCTCCTGCCACAGGTGCAGCGAACCCCAGGCGCGGCTGCGGCCGGCGGTGGCCCGCGCGAAGCGCGCCAGGTCCACCGTCAGCACGCGCACGTTCTTCTTCTTCGTCAGCCGGTCCAGGGCGCCCTCCCCGTAGGACGGCGCGGCGATGATCTCCAGGAAGCGTCCCGCCAGGATCCCCGCGGTGGCGTCGTCGATCCCGGCGTTGAAGGCGAAGACGCCGCCGAACGCCGAAACGGGGTCGCAGGTCAGGGCGCGCTCGAGGCCGCTGGCGCCCGCGCCGAGGCCGAATCCGCAGGGGTTGGTGTGCTTGATGACGCCGCAGCACGGCTCGGCGAAGTCGGCCACCAGCTTCACGGCCGCCACCAGGTCGACGAGGTTGTTGTAGCTGAGCTCCTTGCCCCCGTGCTGGACCAGGCCCACGGCCGCCAGGTCGTCGCCGGGCACCCGCAGCACCGCCGCCTGGTGGGGATTCTCGCCGTAGCGCAGGGCCAGGCCCGCGCGCTCGCCGGTCAGGCCCTCCAGCCAGTCGGCGATGGCGGCGTCGTACTGCCCGCAGCGCCGGAAGGCCAGGGCCGCCATGCGGCGCCGGAACGGCAGGCTCGTGCCCCCGTCGTTGTTGTCCAGTTCGGCGATCAGCTCGGGATAGCGCGAGGGGTCGGGCACGACCGTCACCCGCTGGCAGTTCTTGGCCGCGGCGCGCAGCATCGCCGGACCGCCGACGTCGATCTGCTCCACGGTCTCGGCCTCGCCCGCGCCCCGGGCCAGGGCGTCCTCGAAGCGGTAGAGGTTCACCGCCACCAGGTCGATGGGCGCGATGCCCAGCTCGGCGGTCTCGGCGAAGGCCGCGGGCGTCGGTCCGAGGATGCCCCCGTGCACCGCCGGATGCAGGGTCTTGACCCGCCCGCCGAAGATCTCCGGGTAGCCCGTCAGCTCGCCGACGCCCGTGACCGCGAAGCCGGCCTCGCGCAGGTGGCGGGCGGTGCCCCCCGAGGCGATCAGCTGGTACCGGTGCCGCTGCAGGGCGGCCGCCAGGTCCGTCAGGCCGCCCTTGTCGGTGACGCTCAGCAGGGCGCGGCGTCCGGTCTTCACAGGTACCTCCGCCATGCCGCCGCCTCCTCCGGGAACAGGATCTGCAGGACCTCGTGGTAGCGCTCGGACGTCTTCGCCAGGACCGGCGCGGGCAGGGCCGGGGGCGGCGGCGCATGATCCCAGTCCAGGGTAGCCAGGTGGTTGCGCAGGATCTGCTTGTCCCAGCTCGGCGGTTCCTGGCCGGGCGCGTGTCCGGCCGCGGGCCAGAAGCGGCTGCTGTCGGGGGTCATCACCTCGTCGATGAGGATGATGCGGCCGTCCACCAGGCCGAACTCGAACTTGGTGTCGGCGAGGATCACGCCGCGGGGCCGGGCGAAGGCAGCGCCTTCGCCGTACAGGCGCAGGGAGATGCGGCGCAGGGCCTCGGCGTGCTCCGGCCCCACGATCTCGACCATCTGCTCGTAGGGGATGTTCTCGTCGTGGCCCTCATCTTCCTTGGTGGCCGGGGTGAAGATGGGCTCGGGCAACTGCTCGGCAAGGCGCAGGCCCTGGGGCAGGACGTGGCCGCAGACGGTGCCGTCCTGACGGTAGGATTTCCAGCCCGAGCCGGCGATGTAGCCGCGCACGACGCATTCCACGTCGAAACGCTGCGCCTTGTGCACCAGCACGGAACGGCCGCCCAGGTGCGCGGCATGGTCGGCAAACGGCGCCGGGAACCCGGCCGGGTCGGCGGTGATGACGTGGTTGGGCACCACGTCCGCGAAGCGCTTGAACCAGGCCAGGCTCATCACGTTCAGCACGACGCCGCGGCCGGGCACGATGTCGTCCATGACGACGTCGAAGGCCGAGATGCGGTCGGTGGCGACGATGAGGAAACGGTCGCCGAGGTCGAAGATGTCGCGGACCTTGCCTTCGTAATCCGGCACCAGGCCCAGATCACGCGTGCTGCGCAGGGCTGACATGGGGCTCCTCGCTTCGGGGTCGGCCACGGCCGCAAGGCGCGGCGCACGGGGTGGGCGGGCTGGCGGCAGGCCCGCGCGGCGGTCGGCAACGCGCATTCTAGGCAGGGGGTTTCGCCGTGTCAAGACGACCCGTACCGCGGCCCCGCGGCGGGTCAGGGCCGCAGGGTGCGCACCTCGGGCGTGCCGTCCCGCCAGGTGACGGTGACGGTGCCCTGCAGGTCGGTGCGGACCGTGGGCAGGGTGTCGCCGTCGACCACGTAGGGCCCGTGGCTCGGGTGGCCGTAGCGGTTGCCCAGGCCGCAGCTGACGACCACCGCCTGTGGCCGCAGCGCCGCCAGGAACGCCGGCGAGCCCGAAGTGGAGCTGCCGTGGTGGCCCGCCTTCCAGACCCCGGCGCCGGCGGGGACCAGGCCGGCCGCCACGAGGGCCGCTTCGCCCTTGGCCTCGAGGTCCCCGGTCCAGACCATGGCCGCCGTCCCGGACCGGCGCAGCACCACCGCCAGGGAGCGGTCGTTCTCATGCAGGTCGCCGGCCGTTGCCGCCGCCGGATCCAGCACCTCCAGGGACCACTCGCCCCAGCGGTGCAGCACGCGCACCGCCGGTCCGGGGCGCAGCCAGGGCGCGGGGCCCGCCTCGACGGTATCGGCGGCGCGACCGCCGCCGAGCCAGGTCCCCACCCCGAAGGCCTGGCCCACGGCGGCAGCGCCGCCGGTGTGGTCGCGGTGGCCGTGGGTCAGGACGACCGCGTCCAGGCGAGCCAGGCCCTGCCGGCGCAGCCAGGGCGCCACCTGGCGGACGAAGGGACCGGAGCCGCCCCGCCAGGCGTCCCCCGTGTCGATCAGCGCGCACCAGCGGTCCGGGAACACCACCAGGGCGCAGTCCCCCTGCCCTACCGCGAACTGGACCGCCAGCGGCCCGCCCCGCGGCGGCAGTTGCCGGCCGAGGGGAC
>JACZKN010000564.1 GCA_014859985.1 Candidatus Krumholzibacteriia bacterium
GAAAGGCGCCGCCGCGCCGGCGCCTTTCTGCACCTTCACCCTGGCCACGGGCACCGAGGTGTGGCTGCGGCGCGACCCGTCGGTGCCGGTGGTCTGCATGTCCCTGGTGGTCCCCGGCGGCGCGACGGGCGAGTCCGCGGACCGGGCCGGCCTGGCCACCCTGACCCAGCAGGTGCAGATCAAGGGAGCCGGTGGACGCGACGCCGCCAGCCTGCACGCGCAGCTCGAGGGGGGTGGCGCCGTGGTCTCGCCGCTGGCCCTGCGCGACTACGGCGGGCTGAGTTTCAGCGCCCTGGCCGGGCGCCTGGAGCCGGCGCTGGATCTGCTGGCGCTCGTGGTGCAGCAGCCCGACTTCCCCGACCACGAGATCGCGCAGGAGCGCCGCCTGGCCCTGGAGCAGCTGGCCGCGATCCAGGATAATCCGTTCCAGGCCGCCGCCGTACGGCTGCGCGAGATGCTCTACGGCGACCACCCCTACGGGCGGCCCCTGCAGGGGACGGCGGCCAGCCTGCCGGGCCTGGCCCGGGAGGCCGTGCTGGCGCGCCACGCCGCGGGCTGGACGAAGGGCGCGGTGCAGGTGGTGGCCTCGGGGGACCTGGACGAGGACCGCTTCCTGGCCCGGGTCGAGGCCCTGCTGGCGGAACTCCCGGGCGGCGCGCCCGCGGCGCGGCCGGTGCTGCCGCCGGTGCGCAGCCCCGACGCGGTGGTGCACGAGCGGATCACGCGGCGCCAGAACCAGGCCGTCGTGCTGGTGGGCTGGCCCGGCCCCCGCGACGCCGATGACCGCCGGGTGCCGCTGATGCTGCTGCGTGAGCTGCTCAACGGCCAGAGCGGGCGCCTCTTCGAGGCCCTGCGCAACCGGCGGTCCCTCTGCTACAACACCGGTCTGGCGAGCACCGCGGGATTCGGCCAGGGCATGCTGCTGGGCTACGTGCTGACGGCGCCGGAGACGGCCGACGAGGCCCGCGACCAGCTGGTGCAGGTGATCACCGCGCTGCTGGACGCGCCGGTGCCCGCGGCGGAGTTCGCGCGGGCCCGGGCCAAGCTGCTGGGCTCCCTGCTGATCGGCACCCAGGGCAACGCCGCCCGGGCGGCCCGGGCCGCCCGGGCCCGGGTCTACGGCCGGCCCACGGACGACCTCGAACGGGTGGTCGGGATGATCGGAGCCTGCACGCCGGCCCAGGTGCAGGAGGCCGCTGCCGCCTTCGTGCGGCCCGGGTCGCGCTGCGAGGTCCTGCTGGGGCCCTAGCCCGGGCACCATGCGCGGCGCCCGGCCCCTGCGGGGGCCGGGCGCCCAGGTGTCCGCGCCGGTCCGGACCGCCCTCAGGCAGTCGCCTTGAACCGGTCCGGCATATCCGACAGGTCGATCAGGAACGTCGGCCGGGAGAACGACGTGCGGTGGCGCACGCCCTGGGGCACGACGTACAAGTCGCCGGCCTGGTAGAGATTCGTCTCGCCTTCGATCTCCATGAGCATCTCGCCCGAGACCACCATGCCGCGCTGCTCGCAGTGGGCATGGTCGGGGAAGCTCACGCCCTCGTCGAAGAGGAAGAAGACCAGCTGCTTCTCGCCGTTGCTGAGGCTGTAGCCGGTGGCGCCCGCGACGGGCATCTCGATCTTCGGCAGCGCCAGGATTTCGGGAGGGAGGAGGTTGCTGGCGGGGTGGGTCTTCAGTTGATCCATGCGGCGGCCCCTCTCGCTGTGGCAGTGGGTCCCGGACCCGCGGGGCGGATCCCGCCGGAGCCGGATGTAAGGACATTCTACCAGATCCGCGGTGATCCGCAAGCGGGCGCGCGGGAGGCGATTCAGCCGGCGTCCGGGGCATAGTCCCCGCCGCGCAGGGGCAGGGCCGGCCCCCCCGCCACCACCTCGGCGGCCGTCACCCGGCCCACGACGCAATCGTGGTCGCCGGTGGTGAAACGGGATTCCACCGCGCACAGCAGACGGGCGGCGCAACGCGCGAGTGCGGGCACGCCCGCGCCCAGCAGCACGTGGGGCGTCTCGGCCCACTTGTCCCGGTCGCGGCGCGAGTGCAGGCCGAACAGCCTCGCCTCCGTGACCTGCCCCTCGGCCAGCAGCGACACCGTGAACTCGGCCGCGCCCTCCAGCAGGTCGAAGGTGCGGCGGGCGTGGCCGATGGACACCACGACCAGGGGCGGCACCATGGACACGCGCGTCACCCAGGCCGCGGTCAGGCCGCCCAGTTCGCCGTGCCGGGCGACCCCGACGACGGCCACCGGCTGGGGAAACAGCCGCAGGGCCTCGTCGGCCGCGGCCTCTACCTTGTCGGGGGTCCGGTCCGGGCCGGTCATGGCGCCCTCCGGGTCGGCGGGTCCGTCAACGGCGACCGGGCCCTTGCGGGGCCCGGCCGGGTCATCGTCGCGGGATCAAGGATGGCCCCGGCGGCGGTCACACCGCAAGGTCGAATTCGGCCAGCACCGGGTAGTGGTCCGAGGGCACGGCGGCTTCGCGGTGGTCGAGGCCGCGGAAATCGACCCGATCCACCGAGCGCACGCTGAGGCGGCCCCGGAAGAAGACGTAGTCGATGCGCCGCGAGCCCAGCAGGCGATGCCCCACCCGGTCGCGCAGCCCCAGGCCGCGGAAGGTGGCGCCGGCCGCCTCGTCGCCGCCCACGGCCGCCCAGGCGTCGTGCAGGGGCTCGAGGTCGCCGTCCCGCACGCTCATGGCCAGGATCTCCGGGGAGGTGGCCACGGCGTTGAAGTCGCCGGTCAGGAACACCGGCACGTCCGGGCCCAGGACCGCCACCTTGCGGCTGACCTGCTCGCGCAGCTGGCGGGCGCTGCGCCGGCGGTGCCAGCTGTTGATGGCCTCGAGGTGCGTGGTCCCGAACACGAAGGTCCGGCCCGTGGCCACGGTCTCGAAGGTGGTCCAGGTCACCATCCGCGGCCGCGAGCCGAGGGTGTACTGGGACGCCGGCACGTCGGGGGTAGGCGACAGCCAGTAGGCCTCGTTGGGCAGGTCCGGATCGATGGGCCGCACCCGGTCCCGGCGGTAGAACACGGCGCAGTACCAGCTGCGCTCGCTGTCGGCGAGCCGGTGCCCGAGGTTGCCCTCGCCGATGAACTCGTACTCCGGCAGCAGGGCGGCCAGGTCCAGCAGCTGCCTGCGGTTGGCCTCCTGGGTGCCGATCACGTCGGGCCGCGCCTGGCGGATCAGGCGGGCCACGTTGTGCCGGCGCAGCCGCCAGGGGTGGGTGCGCCGCTTCTTGGTGGACGTCAGCAGATTGAACGTCATCACACGGAGGTTGCCGTCGGTCACTGTTTTCCCGTTCTCTTAAGCCCTTTGGCCGCAACCATTTGATTAAGGCTGCGGGCTCAGGCGGATCCGCGGCGCCGGCGCGTGCCAGTTTGCATTGGGCCGTATTACGTCGGTGCGGCGGATTTGTTCCGGATTCCCCTTGTCGGCAATTTAAGTGATTTCTTTAGATTGTCAAGGCTACTGAAAAAGTCCTGTCTTTTAGCCGAAGAGGTCCAGCTGGGGCGGCTGCACCGGCAGGTCGAGCGATTGCAAGACCAAGGCCACCCAGCCGTCGCGGCCTGCGGCCGGCAGTTCGAGCCGGGGCAAGGCGAGTTCGCCCAGGAGCTGGTCGATGATCCGGTCGATGCCCAGCTGGAAATCGACCGAGGTGTCCCGGGTCCCGTCGAAGGTGGGCGGCGCGATCACCGGCACCTTCACCAGCAGGGTGTAGGTGCCCATCCACTGGCGGATGAAGGGTTCGAGCTCCGGCCGGCGACCCGCAGCGTGCACCATGTAGGCGTAGTTGTCGAGCACCGCCCGGTCGCACACGATCACGTCGTAGGCGGCGGACAGCTCGATCTCCCGCGCCACCTGGGTGTGCAGGATCCAGTTCTGGGCCGCGTCCGTCGTCTCCCGGTTGATGGGCAAAGGGCAGCCGCGGGCCACCTCCTTGACCAGGTCCACCCCCAGGTCCAGGCGCTTGAGCGCCGCGGCCAGTTCGTAGCAGAGGGTGGTCTTGCCCACCCCGTGGGTGCCGATGAACGCGATCTTCATGGGCGCAAGGTAAGCGCGCCCACGACCGGTGTCCAGCAAAGCGCCTCCGGGCGCCGGATCTCCCCGGCCACGGGCAACCGTCCCGTCCATCGTGGCCGGATCTTCCGCCGAAGCGCGACGGGCGTTGAGCCCGGCGACGGCGCGGTGTACCATCGGCCCGCCGCCGCTGTCCACCCCGGAACCGAGGAGACGTCCCCGTGGCCCGCAGGCTCGCCCGCTCCGTCGTGTGCCTTTCGACCCTCCTGGCCGTCTTCCTGGCCGCCTGCGATTCCGGGCAGCGCCGCACGGACTTCGCCTTCGCCACCCTGGGCACGATAGCGCGCTGCGACCTGGCCCTGCCGGCGGGGCTGGACGAGGCGGGGGCGCGCAGGCTCGTGGCCGCGGTCTGCGACTCGGTCAACGCCGTGCTGAGCTCCTGGGATCCGGCCAGCGAACTGGCCCGCCTGAACGCGGCGCCGGCCGGGGCGCGGGTGCCGGTCTCCCCCTGGTTGGCCGCCTGCCTGGGCGCGGCGGGGCGGCCGTGGTTCGGCCGCATCGCAGAAAAATATAATTATTCGAATCAATATACTACCATCGACCTGGCCCAGCCGGGGCACTGGCGCCACGGCCAGCGCGACACGGCGTGCCCGAACCGGCATTACGAGCGCAGCGAGTGGAGCCAGAT
>JACZKN010000565.1 GCA_014859985.1 Candidatus Krumholzibacteriia bacterium
CAGCAGCGCCGGCGACGTGAAGGTCTCCAGCACGCCGAGGGCGAGGCCCTCGGCGTGCTGGAGACCTTCACGTCGCCGGCGCTGCTGGGGGCGGTGGATGCGGCGCTGAAGGCGGTGCCGGTGCGCCTGCTGGAACTGCGCCTGGGGGACGACCTGGGCGGCCGCGCCGTGGCCCTGCTGGACGGCCTGCTGCCGGACGTGGAGGCGGCGCTGGAGCTGGCCCGGGGGCTGCTGGAACCGGGCGGGCGCCTGGCCGCCTGCACCCTGCTGCCGCGGCTGGACGAGACCCTGCGCGACGTGCTCGGCGGAACCACCCGCTTCGCGGCCTGCGCCCTGTGGCAGCCCGAGGGCGGGGAAGTGCTGGAGGACTAGACCGTGTTCCTGGGCCGCGTCATCGGCCGGCTGGTGCCCGCGGTGGTCACGCCGGGGCTGGAGGGAGTGCCCCTGCTGTGGGTGCAGCCGCTGGACAAGCGCGGCGCGCCCGACGGCAGGCCCTTCGTCTGCGCGGACGGCACCCGCATGGCCGGGCCCGGCGAGATGGTCTACTGGGAGGCCAGCCGCGAGGCGGCGCTGACCCTGGAGCCCAGCTTCGTGCCGGTGGACCACGCGGTCCTCGGCATCGTGGACGACCTGCAGCGGGACGCGGAGGTCGGACCATGATCCTCGGGCGCGTGGCCGGGCGCATCACCTCCACCATCGGCCACCGGGACATGGCCGGGCGCACGCTGCTGGTCTGCGACAAGCTCGACGCGCAAGGCCGGCCGGCGCACGGCTACGTCATCGCCATCGACACCGTGGGCGCCGGCGCCGGCCAGACGGTGATCATCCTGGACGAGGGCACCGGCGCCCGGCAGATCCTGGGCGTCGCGGACATGCCGGTCCGCTCGGTGGTGGTCGGGGTGGTGGACGACCTCGGCTGACGCCGGGAGGCCAGCGATGCTCCACATCTACGTCGACGCCGACGCCTGCCCCGTCAAGGACGAGGTCTACAAGGTGGCCCGCCGCTACGGCCTGCCGGTGACCCTGGTGGCCAACAGCTGGATGCGCGTACCGGGCGGGGACGTCGAGCTGGTGGTGGTGGACCAGGGACGCGACGAGGCGGACGACTGGATCGCCGCGGCGGCGGAGCGCGACGACATCGTCGTCACCGGCGATATCCCCCTGGCTGCCCGCTGCCTGGACCGGGGCGCGCGGGTGCTGGGGCACAAGGGCCGGCCCTTCACCGCCGCGAACGTGGGCGAGGCCCTGGCCACCCGGCACCTGCTGGCCCAGCTGCGGGACCAGGGCATCATGGGCGGCGGCCCGCCGCCGTTCTCGGCGAAGGACCGGTCGCTGTTCCTGCAGAAGCTGGACGAGATGGTCAACGCGATCAAGCGGGGCTAGGCGCGCTGGGCGGCGCGGTTGGCCGCGAACTCGCCGATCAGCTCGGCCAGGGTCTCGAGCATGGCCTGTTCCTCGGGCAGGATCGCGACCCCGGTATCGGCCCCCGCCGCGGCCCGCAGGTGGACCCGCAGCCTGCCCACCCGCCGTCCGCCGCCGCGGATCTCCACGGCGCAGGTGCGGCCCTCGGCCCGGAACCCCGGCGAACGGTATTCGCGGTCCCGGATCTCCAGGCAGGCGCAGGTGCGCGCCGGGTGCTGGAAGCCCGACGGGATGGTCCGCGCCGCCTCGGCGAAGGCGTCGGCCGGCAGGCGGCGGGGATCGCGCAGGACGGCGGCCACCGCGTGCAGGCACTCCAGTTCCTTGACCCGTTCGGCCAGCTCGCCGGTCCGCCGGCGCAGCGCCCCTTCCACCCAGCCGTACTCGTCCAGCCGTGCCCGCAGGTCGGCGATCACCGCGTAGGCGTCGCGCAGGGCGGCGGCCATGGCGGTCGAGTCGGTGTCGTGGGGATCCGGGCCGGCAGCATCCATGGGACGTCTCCGGGTCGGGATACGGCGGAGCGGTCCGGGAGCGGACCGCGGTGGCCGCAACCATGATAGGCGGCGGCCGGGCGCCGGGCAAGACTGCGGCCCGTGCGCGATGCCCACCGCCGGCGCGCATAGGGGATTGTCGCTGCACCCGGACCCCGGTAGAATCGTGCCCTGACCGCGCCCGCCCCGGTGGGCCAGCAAGGAGCGCAAGCCATGGCCGCCAGCGCCGCCCCGCACCCCGTCTTCCCGTTTGCCATGTCCGAGGCCGTGCCCCTGGATCTGGCCGGCGCCACGGTGGACGTCAGCGACCACGCCGCGTTCACCGCCTTCCTGGACCGGCAGCGCGGCGGTGCGCCGGCCCTGGTCGGCGGCTACAACGAGCACCGGGGCATCTACGCCGGCAGCGCCCTGTTCGGCGGCGTGGCCCACGGCGGCGACGAGCCGCGGGTCATCCACCTGGGCCTGGACATCTGGACCGACGCCGGCACGCCGGTGGCCGCTCCCCTGGGCGGGACCGTGCACAGCTTCGCCGACAACGACCATTTCGGCGACTACGGCGCCACCATCATCCTGGAGCATCCGGGGCCGTTCTGGACCCTGTGGGGGCACCTGGCCCGGCGTTCCCTCGCCGAGCTGCACACCGGCAAGCGCATCGCCCGTGGTCAGGTCTTCGCGTGGGTGGGCGAGCCCCACGAGAACGGCGGCTGGCCACCCCACCTGCACGTGCAGAAGATCAGCGACATGCTGGGCCTGGCCGGGGATTACCCGGGGGTGGCGCGCCTCTCGGAACGGGAACGTTGGCTGGCGCTGTGCCCGGATCCTTCGGAACTCGTTGTCTGACAACAGATAGTTTTTGTATAGAAAAAATACAATACAAATGCTTGACAGACGATCGTCCTCGCGTTAGGATTCGGTGGCGTCAAAGGCGGGGCCCACCGGCCGCGCCGACGCCCGGGGCTTCTGATGCCTGCCCTGGAACCGGACCACAACGAGGGGGAGACCCATGATCAGCCAATTGCGCACGATCGTCCTGGCCACGGCCATGTTCCTGTGCGGCGCCGGCGCCGCCACTGCCCAGACCGCCACGATCCAGGTGATCCACAACAGCCCGTCGCCGGCCGCCGCGTCGGTTGACATCTACCTCAACGGTGCCGGCCCGGCCGCCGTCGGGGGCCTGGGCTTCCGCCAGGCCACCGGGCTGGTGGACCTGCCCGCCGGCAGCTACACCGTGGGCATCGCCCCCGGCGGCAGCAGCGGGCCGGGCGACGTCATCGCCAGCTTCGGTCCCTACGACCTGGCGGCCGGCTCGCAGACCGTGATCATGGCGGCCGGTGAACTGGGCTCCGACTTCGGCCTCTTCGTCGCCGGCCTGCAGACCGCGGCCCCCGGCGGCCAGGTCTCGGTCCTCGCCTTCCACGGCGCTCCCGACGCGCCGACGGTGGACGTGGCGGCCCTGGGTGTGGGCAACATCTTCCCGGGCCTGGCCTACCTGGCCTTCCAGGGCTACCTGACGGTGCCGGCGGCCGACTACGTGCTGACGGTGGCACCGGCAGGTGGCAGCCCGATCGCGGCCTTCGATGCGCCCCTGTCCGGCCTGGGCGGCGGGACCGCCGTGGTGTTCGCTTCCGGCTACCTGGGCGCCTCGCCGGCGTTCGGCCTCTTCGCGGCCCTGAACGACGGCACGGTCCTGGCCCTGCCGGCCAACGACACGGTCGACGCCGAGGACGCGTCCTGGAGCGGATTCAAGGCTGCCTACCGGTAGGGGAGAAGCGGTCGCGAGGACGGCCGTCCGTGCAAAGGGGCGCCGCAGCACGCTGCGGCGCCCCTCGCTTGGGGGGTGGACGATCGCGCATCGGGCTGTCAGCCGTGCCAGGCTGCGACCCGCTGGAGTGCGCCGTCCGGTCCGGGCAGCACCCAGACCGGCGCCCAGCCGACGCCGGCGACCTCGACCCGGATGTCGCTGCGCCGGGGTGCCAGGGTGAAGGTCTCGACCTCGCCCAGGGCCGATTCCCAGCGGCGGCCGATCTCCGCGACTTCGGCCGCGAGGCCGGTGCGCAGGTCTGCCAGTTCGGCCTGCAACGCGGCGATCTCCTGCCGCGACTCCGCCACGCCCTCCTTGGCCCGCGCGGTCATGCGCCGCTTGCCGGCGGCCGAGGACAGACCGCCGCTGCGTCTGCGGCCGAGCACGCCGAACATGCCCAGGAGGGTCTCGCCGGCCGAGAGCATCTCCTGCCGCTTGCGGGCCTCGTACTCGGCCTCGTCCTGGCCGAGTTCCCGCTGCCCGCGCTGCAGCTGCTTCTCGAGCCGCTCCAGCTTCACCTTCATCCTGTCGCCGAGCTTGTCCACTTCCAGGTCCCGCCGCTCCCGGGCCGCCAGCCGCGCCCGACCCAGGAACGTCGCCCGGTCCTCGTCGGGCTGACCGTACAGGCCCAGGGCCGGCAGATGGTGCACCTCGAGGGTGTGGTCGCCGTAGAGGTGGTCCTTGAAGGCGGCGATGGCGGCCCGGTGGGTGGCGCTCGTGTCCCAGCCCCGGGGCAGGGGGCCGTAGAGGGCACCATCGCGGCCTGTGGCGGTCAAATCGCCGGGGGGCAGCGGCAGGGGCTCGGCCCGGCGCCAGTCCACGCCGCCCGTGCGCTCGTCCGGATGGGCCAGCAGGCCGACCGGACGCTCGGCGGCGAGGTCCTTCTTGCGGTCCACAAAGGCCACGCGGCCGCAGGCCACGAGATGCGGCTCGTAGACCAGGCGGGCGGCGGCGCCGCCGGCAGGAGGGCCCGCGACCACCGGCAGGTGGACCTGCACGAGGCCGGCCTTGAGGCTGGGCGCCAGCGGCCCGTAGCCCTCGGACTCCAGGCGGGCGGCCAGGTCGGTCCCGGCCC
>JACZKN010000566.1 GCA_014859985.1 Candidatus Krumholzibacteriia bacterium
GCGTGGAACGCGTCGAGAAGTTCGCGGCCGGCGTCGCCGCCCGTGACCGCCGTGCCGCGGCCGTGGCTGGGACCGGGCCCGGCGGGTTGATGGACCGCCTGGGCCACTGGTGGCAGGACCGCGTGCTGCGGCCCGGCTTCGCCCTGCAGGCGGCCTACGCGGCCACCGTGGTGCTGGTCCTCTTGACGGCGTTGCCGGTTTCGCCGCTGCGCCAGGCGCCGCAACGGGCGCTGGCGGTGATCCAGGCCGGCCCCGCCTCGCTGCCCCTGGTGGACGACGCCTCCCGGTGGCTGGCGGTGCGCGCCGACGGCACGACGGCGGTCCTGCGCGGCGAGGTGGACCGCCGGGTCGAGCACACCGGGGCCTCCCTGTCCGCCCGGGCCGGGCGTTCGGCGCCGGCCCGCGACCTGTTCGGCCGGCACCTCGGCGCGGCCGTGACCCAACTGCGCGGCGGCCGCCCCGGCGACGCCGGCCGCGAACTTCTCGACGCGTTCCACGCGGGACGCGACGCCTGGCGACTCTGGTGGGCAACACATCCCGGGACGAACGGATGACCGGAAAGGAGCGAACCATGAACGGCGAGCACAACGACAGCGGGCGCAGCACCTACGAGCAGCCGCCCTACCCGCAGCAGGCGGTGCCCGTGAGGCCCGTCAACCCCGCGCGCAAGTCCCCGGCCCTGGCCACCTGGCTGTCCCTGATGCCGGGTCTGGGCCAGATCTACGTGGGCTATTACCAGCAGGGGTTCATCCACCTGGCCGTGGTGGCGACCACCATCACCATCCTCAGCATGGGCGCACGGGGCGCCGAACCCCTGTTCGGGCTCTTCCTGGCGTTCTTCTGGCTGTACAACATGATCGACGCCAACCGGCGCGCGCACCACTACAACCGGGTGCTCGAAGGCCTGGGCGGCGAGACGGTGCCGGAGGACTTCCAGCTCCCGGGGGCCCGGGGCTCGCTGCCGGCGGGCGTCATCCTGGTGGTCGTGGGCGTGCTGTTCCTGCTGGACCTGAACACCGACTTCTCGCTGGCCTGGCTCGAGGACTGGTGGCCGCTGTTCCTGATCGGCGGCGGGGTGTGGCTGATCGTCAAGGCCCGCCGGCAGGCCGGCTGAGGGTGGTTGGCGGGACCCGGGCCGCGTCGCCGGTGACGGCGGCCCGGGTCCACCGGTGCGGATCGACCTCAACCCCCGCCTCCGGCGGTCGAATAGACGGCAAGCGACGAGCAGGAATGCGGCCGCACCGTCGTGCGGCCCACCGGACACCCCCGAAGGCGAGCGACGATGTCCCAGCCGAACCGAGCCGCCCGGATCCTCGTCGTCGACGACGACGAGCAGGTGCGAACCCTTCTGAAAGTCATCCTCGAGCGCGAAGGCTACGCCGTCGACGCGGCGGGCGACGGCTGCCAGGCCGTCGCCGTCTTCGACCCCGGGGTCCACAGCCTGGTGATCACCGACATCGTCATGCCCGAGAAGGAGGGCATCGAGATGATCATGGAGCTGCGCCAGCTCGTGCCCGGCCTGCCGGTGATCGCCATCTCGGGCGGCGGCCGCCTCGGCCCGGACGACTACCTGGCCTGGGCGCGCCGCTGCGGCGTGCGCCACACCTTCACCAAACCCGTGCCGCGCCGGGAACTGCTGGCCGCGGTGACGGAACTGGTCGGGCAGCCCGTGCGATGAGCGGCAAGCCGGCACGCGTGCTGATCGTCGACGGGTCCCCCCAGGACCTGCGCATCCACGCCACGACCCTCAAGGGCCAGGGCTACGACGTCGCCACCGCCCGGGACGGCGCCGGCGCGCTGGCGTCCATCGACGTCCGCGTGCCCGACCTGCTGCTGATCGCCAGGCGCCTGGCCGACGGCGACGGCTACACCCTTTGCGCGCAGCTGAAACGGGACCCGCGCCTGGTGAAGGTCCCGGTGGTGTTCATCACCGACAGCCACGAGGCCGAGGACATCGCCCGCTGCTACGAGTCCGGCGGCGTCGACTACATCGTCAAGCCCTGCCCCCTGGTCGAGTTCCTGATGCGGGTGCGCCAGCCCATCCGCTTCCTGCACCTGCTGCAGGAGGTGGAACGCCTGGGCGAGCTGAACATCGACAACAATCCCCTGACCCACCTGCCGGGCAACAACACCATCGTGCTGAGGATCCAGCAGGCCATCGACAGCGGCGACGACGTGGCGGTGCTCTACACCGACCTGGACAACTTCAAGGCCTACAACGACGCCTACGGCTTCAACGACGGCGACGACGTGCTGCTGTTCAACGCCGAGACCCTGCAGACCGTGCTGCGGGTGGTGTGCGAGGACCGGGGCTTCCTGGGCCACGTGGGCGGCGACGACTTCGTGATGCTCGTGCCGGCGGACAGGCTGCAGAAGGTGGGCGCGGAGATCGCCGCGCGCTTCGACCGGGGCGTTCCCGCGTTCTACCGCGACGAGGACGTCGAGCGCGGCTACATCGAGTCCGAGGACCGCCGGGGCAACCGTGCGCGCTTCCCGCTGATGACCATCTCCATGGGCGCCGTGCTGCTCTCGCAACGGCCGTTCCGCAGGCACGTGGAAGTGGCCGAGGTCTGCGCCGAGGTCAAGCACAAGGCCAAGAGCATCAAGGGCAGCAACCTCTTCGTCGACCGGCGCGTCGGCGAACGGATCGGAGGGCAGGGGCGCCGCTACGATGCCGACGAGGCCCGCCTGGTCAGCGTGCCGGTGCCCGATCCCGCTCAGGCCTGAATTCCCCGTTCCTGCAGGCGCGCCAGCACCTCGCGGCCGAAGGTCGTCAGCGAGGGGTCGCGCGCGCCCATCACCAGCACCAGGTCGCCGGGCCGGGCCTCGGCCGCGATGGCCGCGGGCAGTACCGCACGGTCGGCCAGGAAGCGGGCGTCGCGCCCCGCGACGCCGATGCCGGCCACCAGGTCGGCCGCGGAAATGTCCCGGCTGACGGTGCCCCCGGCGTAGAAGATCTCCGGCAGCCAGAGGACGTCGCGGGGGGCCAGGGCCGCGGCGAAGGCCGCGACCAGCGCGTCCTTCAGGAAGCGCGTGGGCCCGTAGCCGTGGGGCTGGAACACCGCCAGCACCCGGCCGCCGCCGGTCGTGCGGCCGTGGGCTGTGGCCAGGGCGGCGGCGATCTTGTCCGGATTGTGGGCGAAGTCGTCGATGACCTCGACGCCGCCGGCGGTGCCCAGGCTGGCGAAACGCCGGGCCACGC
>JACZKN010000567.1 GCA_014859985.1 Candidatus Krumholzibacteriia bacterium
CGGCAGGCCCTGCTGGCCCTCTTGCAGCGGCGCGTCGGACGGGTCGCCAGGCTGGCGGGCGAGGATCTGCCCCGCGGCGGCGGTCCGGTGCGCGGCCTCTTCGTCTTCCTGACCGGATTCGACCAGGCGCTGGTGGCCCGCGACGCCTGGTCCGGCGGCCAGCGGCGCATGGCCGACGACCCGGCGGCGCCGTCGCGCTCGTACCTGAAGATCGAGGAGGCGTACGGCGTGCTGGGCCGTGAGCCTCTGCCGGGCGAGACGGTCTGCGACCTGGGGGCGGCGCCGGGCGGTTGGAGCTACAGCGCCGCCCGCCGGGGCGCGCTGGTCACCGCGGTGGACAACGGCCCCCTCAAGGGCGGCGCCCTGGGGCACCCGGGGATCGACCACCGGCGCGCCGACGCCTTCGCGTTCGCGCCGGACCGGACCTACGACTGGCTCTTCTGCGACCTGGTCGAGGAGCCGCACCACGTGCTGCGCGGCATCGTCGAACCCTGGCTGGCCGCGCGCCGGGCCTGCGGGTGCGCCACCTGTTCCACGACCGCGACGAGCTGACCCTGGTGGGCGAAACGGTCCGGGGCCAGGGTTCCGGTTGATCCGGGCGGGGATCGTGGGGCATATTCCCCTGCGCCGACCGCTTCCCCCCGCGCCGAAGGGAGAGCCCCATGTACGCGAACGTCGCCGGCACCGCCCGGCAGGTCCCGCCCGCCTACCGCTGGCTGGTGCTGATCGTCATCAGCCTGGCCATGTTCGGCAACTACTACGTGTACGACAGCATCGCGCCCATCGCGGACCTGCTGAAGTCGGACCTGGGCTGGTCGGACTCGGACATCGGGAGCCTCTACTCGGTGTACAGCATCGCGGCGGTGATCGTGCTGCTGGTCGGCGGCGTGGTGATCGACCGCTACGGCACCGTCAAGTCCACCATCGTCTTCGGCGGCCTGTGCACGGTGGCGGCCTTCGTCAACGCCTTCACCGACAGCTTCGCGGTGATGATGGTCGCGCGCTTCATCCTGGGCCTGGGGGCCGAACCGCTGATCGTGGCCATCACCACGGCGCTCGCCAAGTGGTTCAAGGGCCGCGAGCTGAGCTTCGCCTTCGGCATCAACCTGACCATCGCCCGGCTGGGCTCGGTGGCTGCCGACTGGTCGCCCACCTGGGCCAAGTTCGCCTACGACAGCTGGCAGGGACCCTTGCTGGTCTCGGCGGTGATCGGCGTGCTCTGCGTCATCTCGCCCCTGGGCTACGGCGCGCTGGAGGTCAACGCCTCGCGCCGCTACGGCCTGGGCCGCGCCGGCGCCACCGACCGGCTGACCTGGAGCGACATGTTCCGCTTCGACCGCTCGTTCTGGTTCGTGGTGGCCCTGTGCGTGACGTTCTACTCGGCCATCTTCCCGTTCCGCTCCTTCGCCATCAAGTTCTTCATCGAGGCCTGGGGCATGACCCGCGAGTCGGCGGGGCAGGCCAACAGCGTGCTGCCGCTGGCGGCGATGATCGTCACCCCGCTGTTCGGCCTACTGGTGGACAAGGTGGGCCGGCGCACCCACCTGATGTTCCTGGGCGCGTTCCTGCTGATGCCCGTCTACCTGCTGCTGGCCTACCAGCTGCTGCCCTTCGGCGTGCCCATCGCCCTGATGGGCGTGGCCTTCTCCCTGATCCCGGCGGTGATGTGGCCGGCGGTCGCCTACATCGTCAGCGAGAAGCGGCTGGGCACCGCCTACGCCCTGATGACCCTGGTCCAGCAGGTGGGCGTCGCGGGCATGAACTGGCTGATCGGCTGGACCAACGACCAGGCCGGGGCCAGCGCGGCCAACCCGGGCGGCTACGCGCCCGGCATGTGGATCTTCAGCGGGCTGGGCTTTTTGGCCCTGTTCTTCGCCTTCATGCTGATGCGCGCGGAGAAGGGCCCGGGTGGGCACGGGTTGGACACGATCAAAGCCTGAGGCGTGGCAAGACGTTTGCAAATGGGGACTTGGCGGATACAGGATAATTCTGATATCATATCCCCATGATTGCCCCCTCCAAAGCCGAGGTCACGCGCCTGCTGCGCGCCTGGAGTCCCCAGGACCACGAGCGGCTGCTCGAGCTGCTGTACGCCGAACTGCGGCGCACCGCCGGGCGCCTGATGGCCCGCGAACGCGCCGAACACACCCTGCAGCCCACCGCCCTGGTCCACGAGGCCTGGCTGCGCCTGGTGGACCAGGACTCCATCGCCTGGACCGACCGCGCCCACTTCCTGGGCATCGCCGCCCGCTGCATGCGCCAGGTGCTGGTGGACCACGCCCGCGGCCGCGCCGCCGCCAAGCGCGGCGGCGGCTGGGGCCAGGTGACCCTGGACGAGGACCTGCTGGCCGGCGAGAACCACGTGCTGGAGCTGCTGGCCCTGGATGACGCCCTGGCCAAGCTGGCCCGCCTGGACGAGCGCGCGGCCCAGGTGGCCGAGCGCCGCATCTTCGGGGGCATGACCATCGAGGAGATTGCCCACGACCTGCAGGTCTCGCGGCGCACCGTCGACGGGGACTGGGCCACGGCGCGCCTGTGGCTGACCCGCGAGCTCGCGGCAGGCTAGGGTGGACGCCGGCCGCTTCCTGCGCGTGAAGGAGGTCCTGCTGGGGACCCTCGCGCTGCCGGAGGGCGAGCGCACGGCCTTCCTGGACGACGCCTGCGCCGGCGACCCGGGGCTGCGCGCCGAGGTGGCCGACCTGCTTTCCCGCGACCGGGCCCCCGCCCCGGTGGTGGAGCACGGCGTGGACGGGGCCCGGGCCGTGCAGGTGCTGGCCAAAGGTGTCCTGCCGGACCGCGACCGCGGACCGGTGCCCGGCCGCATCGGACCCTTCCGCATCACCGGCGTGCTGGGCGAAGGCGGCATGGGCGTGGTCTACCGCGGCCGCCAGGACGAACCCATCGTCCGCGAGGTGGCGGTCAAGGTGCTGCGCCGCGGTCTGGACACCGAGCGCGTTCTCGAGCGCTTCGCCGCCGAGCGGCGCACCCTCGCCCGCATGGATCACCCCCACATCGCCCGTATCCTGGACGCCGGCTCGGACCAGGACGGCCGGCCCTGGGTGGCGCTGGAGCTGGTGGACGGCGAGCCCGTCACCAGCTGGTGCAGCGCCCGGGACCTCGCCCTGGACGCGCGCCTGGACCTGATGATCCGCGTCTGCCGCGCGGTGCAGCACGCCCACGACCGCGGCGTGCTGCACCGTGACCTGAAGCCCAGCAACGTGCTGGTGCGCGAGGTGGACGGCGAGCCCGTCCCCAGCATCATCGATTTCGGCATCGCCAAGGCCCTGGAGACCACGGACCTGGAGTTGACCGTGGCGGGCCAGGTGGTGGGCACGCCGGCCTACATGAGCCCCGAGCAGCGCGCCGGCGACCAGGCCCGCATCGACGTGCGCAGCGACGTCTACGCCCTGGGCGTGATGCTGTACGAGCTGCTGACCGGCCTGCGCCCGGGGGACGAAGACGGCGCCACGGGCACCGGCGGCACGCCGCGGCCCAGCCGCGCGGC
>JACZKN010000568.1 GCA_014859985.1 Candidatus Krumholzibacteriia bacterium
ACCCTCGCCACGGCCGGCGGCGCTCCGGGACAGGGCCACGGTGCCGCTCCACAGGACGACGGCCAGGGCGCCGCCGGCCGTGGCGAGGGTCGCGCCGCCGTCGTCCCTGCTCAAAGGCGTCCCAGCTGGGCGAGGAGGTCGATCCCGTCCCACTCGCCCCAGCGCTCGGTGATGCGGCCGCCCCGGATGCGCACGATCTCGATGCCCTTGAAGCGGACGGTGCGCCCGGTCGGCGCCGCGCCCAGGTAGGCGCCCAGGTGGGTCCCGGCCGCGCTCCAGCGCACCGCCACGGTGCCGGCGGCCGTGTCGACCACCAGGTCCTGCGCCTCGGCGGCCAGGTCCGGGAACGCGGCGAAGAGCCGGGCGATGCCCTCCTTGAAGCCCGCGTTGTCGGGCGTGCGGCCGCCCGGATCGTGGTCCGTGAAGTCCGGCGCGTGCAGGCGGTCGACGACGCCCGGGTCGCCGCGGCGCCAGCCCTCCTCGATCCAGGCGCGGACGATGGCCCGCAGGTCCTCGGCGTCGGTCGGCATGGTCCCTCCCCGCCGGCAGGCGCCGGCTGCGCCGGAGCATACCGCACCGCCGCCGCCGTCCCGCAAGGCAAATCCCTCCGCCCGGCCGGTCAGCCCGCGTCCAGGACCTCCCGCAGCCGCCGCGCCAGGTCCGGGCCGGTGAACGGCTTCTGCAGGTAGGCCACCCCGGGTTCCAGCAGGCCCTGGTGGAAGATCGCGTTGTTCGTGTAACCGGAGACGTAGAGCACCCGCAGGCCGGGCTGGAAGGCGACCAGGCGCCCGGCCAGGGCCCTGCCGCTGAGGCCGGGCATCACCACGTCGGTCAGCAGCACGTCCGGCCGCAGGCCGTCCCGCTCGACGGCGGCGATCGCCCCGGCGCCGTCGGCCGCGGCGACGGCGCGGTAACCGAAGTCCCGGACCTGACGTTCGAACAGGACGCGCAGCACCGGGTCGTCCTCGACGACGAGCACGAGTTCGTTCCGGCCCCGCTCGACCTGCTGCCGCGTCCGGTCGAGCGGCTCCGGGTCGACCTCGCCGGCGACCCGGGGCAGGTAGATCCGGAAGGCCGTTCCCTTGCCCGGCTCGCTGTAGACCCAGATGTTGCCGCCGGACTGCTTGACGATGCCGTAGACGGTCGCCAGGCCGAGGCCGGAACCCCGGCCCCGCTCCTTGGTGGTGAAGAAGGGCTCGAAGATGCGTTCCCTGGTCTCGGCGTCCATGCCGCAGCCCGTGTCCGAGATCGCCAGCATGACGTGGGGTCCGGTCGAGGCGCCCACGTGGGAGCGGGCATACTCCTCGTCCAGTTCGACGGCCGCCGTTTCGATGGACAGGAGGCCGCCCTCGGGCATGGCATCGCGGGCGTTCACCGCCAGGTTCACGATCACCTGCTCCAGCTGTCCGGGGTCGGCGCTCACCGGGCCCAGGTCCGCGGCCAGCGCCGTCTCCAGGCGGATGTCCTCGCCCAGCAGCCGGCGCAGCATGGACTCGACCCCGCGGACCGCCCGGTTGAGGTCCAGGACCTGCACCTGCATGGGTTGCGTGCGGCTGAACGCCAGCAACTGGCGGGTCAGTTCGGCCGCCCTTTCGGTGCAGGAACGGATCGTCGCCACGTCCTCGGCCAGGGGGTCGTCCGGCCGCAGCTGTTCCTCCAGGAACTCGCAGCAGCCGAGCTGGGCGGCCAGGATGTTGTTGAAGTCGTGGGCCAGGCCGCCCGCCAGGCGGCCGACCGCCTCGAGCTTCTGGGCCTGGAAGAGCTGCTCCTGCGTGGAGGACAGGGCCCTGGCCGAGGCATCGCGCTCGGACCGGGTCTCGGCGGCGTGCAGGGCGAAGGCCAGGTCCCCGGCGACCTCGCGCAGCAGTTGTCGTTCCTCGGCGTCTTCGCCCATGCCCCCCGGCAGGTGGACGACCATGAACCCGTAGGTCCGTCCGTCGCGGGCCAGGGGCTGGACCAGTTCGTCCGTCGCGGCGCCGGGCCCGGGCACCAAGGGGCGCCCCTCGCCGGTCACGGCCTGGACCCGCCGCACGACGGTGTCGCCGCGGGCGATGGCTTCGCGGGCGCAGTCCGGCAGTTGGCCCCGATCCAGCAGCTCGCCGAGGCCGGCGAGGCGGCGGCCGCCCTCGGCACGGTCGCGGATCGGCAGCCCCGCCTGCCCGGTCAGCACGATCGCCACGGCGTCGAAGCCGCGGGCCTCCACCATCAACGCGCAGGCCTGCCGGATAAGGCGGCCCGGGTCCGCCTCGCGGGTGATCAACTGGTTCACGTCGCGGATGCCGCGCAGGACGGTGTTGAGGTGGGTGATCCGGGCCTCGGCCCACTTGCGCCGGGAGATGTCCAGCGACAGGATGAACACCCCCTCGGGCACGGGTGCGAACCGCAGTTCGAACCAGCCCTGCGCACCGTCGGGGAAGGCGAACTCGTTCTCGAAGCTCTGGTGGATGCGGTCGACCATGCACGCCCGCAGGCGGGCGAACATGGGTGTGGTCTCGATGCCGGGGTAGGCCTCCATCATCGTGCGGCCCAGCAGCTCGTTCCGGGGACGGCGCCCCTGTTCGGCCGCGGCCTCGTTGACGTGGAGGTAGCGCCAGTCGGGCCCGACCACCTGGCAACCTTCGAGCAGGTTGTCCAGGATGGCGGTCAGGCGACCTTCGAGCGGTGAACCCGGCGTCCCGTCCTGCGGCATGACGTCATCCCCCGGGTACTGGGTATTTATCTGCCAAGTGCAGTGAGCTCGGACCGTTACGATATCCGACCCCTGCATCTGATCCCCCTGTCGCGGCCTGTGCCGTCTGGAGCAAGCTAGCATAATTCGGACTAGAATTATCCCATTAATTGATCCGACTCATGAATGTGGCGGCAAGAGGCGGGGCCAGGGGGAGGCTAGCCCGGCGGCGGAGCCAGGGCCGCGCCGACAACGACCGTCCACGGCCGGATGCGCCAGGCGGTGACCAGGCCGTTGGCCACGTACGGGTCCGCGGCGACGAACTCCTCCACCTCCGCGGGATCGTCCACCGCGAAGACGAGGGCCGCGCCGTCGGCCGGGTCGGCGAACGCCCCGCCCAGGACCAGGCGGCCCTGCGCGACCCAGGCCTGGGCCAGGGCCAGGTGCGCCGCGCGGTAGGGCGCCCGCCGCGCGACGATGTCCTCCACGTAGTCGTAGAACAGGATGCAGTGCATCGGTCCGTCCTCCGGTCAGCCCGGCAGGCGCCGCGGCGGCCTCAGATGATCCCCTGGTCGGCCAGGTGGCGGTGGATCCGCTGCACCACCTGCTCCACCGTCTCGAGGTCCGTCTCGATCACGACCTCCGGGGCCTCCGGCTCCTCGTAGGGCGAGTCGATGCCCGTGAAGTCCTTGATCTGCCCGGCCTCCGCCTTGGCGTACAGGCCCTTGGGGTCGCGGCGCCGGCAGACGCCCAGGTCGCACTTCACGTAGACCTCGACGAACACCCCCTCCGGCAGGAGCGAGCGCACGAAATCCCGGTCCGCGCGGAACGGCGAGATGAAGGTGCAGACCACGATGTTGCCCTGCTGCCAGAACAGCTTGGCCGCCTCGCCGACGCGGCGGATGTTCTCGCTGCGGTCCTGGTCGCCGAAGCCCAGATCGCCGCACAGGCCGTGGCGCACGTTGTCGCCGTCGAGCATCATCACCTGGCGGCCCTCGTCGAACAGCCGCCGCACCAGGCCCCGGGCCACGGTCGACTTGCCCGCCCCCGAGTAGCCCGTGCACCAGACCACCGCGCCCTTGTGGCCGTTGCGGGCCTCCCAGTCGGCGGTGCCGATGGCGCCGGCCTCCCACTGCACGTTGGTCGAGCGCCGCGGCTCGGCGTGGCGGGTGCGGGTGACCTCGTGCACGCTGCTGGTGCGGCCGCGGATCATGCCGGCGGCCACGGTGCGGTTGCTGACCGGATCGATGAGGATGAAGCTGCCGGTGCCCCGGTTCCGGCGGTAGCTGTCGAAATAGAGGGGCCGCGAGGTCTTGAGCGACACCCGCCCGATCTCGTTCAGCCCGAACCCGTCGCTGGCCTCCCGGTGCAGGGTGTCGACGTCGATGCGGTAGGTGACGTCCCGGACGTGGGCCTTGACCTTGTGGGTCGTGTGCTTCAGGACGTAGGCCGTGCGCGGGTCCAGGCGCTCCTCGTCCATCCAGCACAGCATGGCGTCGAACTCGTTGGCCACGTGGGGCAGGTTGTGGCGCCGGACCAGCATGTCGCCGCGGCTGACGTCGATCTCGTCCTGCAGGACCAGGGTCACCGCCTGCCCGGCGACGGCCGTCTCCAGGTCGCCGTCGAAGGTGACGATGCGCCGGATGCGGGAGGTGCGTCCCGAGGGCAGGGCCGCCAACTCCTCCCCCACCGACACGGTGCCCGAGACCACCGTGCCGGCGAAGCCGCGGAAGTCCAGGTCCGGCCGCAGCACCGTCTGCACCGGGAAACGGAAATCCACCAGGTTGCGGTCCGCGGCCACGTGCACGTTCTCCAGGACGTGCAGCAGGGTCTGGCCGTCGTACCAGGGCGTGTTGGCGCTGCGGGTGGTGACGTTGTCCCCCTCCAGCGCCGAGATGGGGATGAAGGTGATGTCCTGGATGTCCAGCTTCTGGGAGAACTCCCCGTAATCCCGCACGATGGCGTCGTACACCCCCTGGTCCCAGCCCACCAGGTCCATCTTGTTGACCGCCACCACCAGGTGGGGGATCTGCAGCAGCGAGATCAGGAAGCCGTGGCGCTTCGACTGGGTCATCACGCCGTGGCGGGCGTCGATCAGGATGATGGCCAGGTCGGCGGTCGAGGCCCCGGTGACCATGTTGCGGGTGTACTGCTCGTGCCCCGGCGTGTCGGCGATGATGAACTTGCGCTTCGCGGTGGTGAAGTAGCGGTAGGCCACGTCGATGGTGATGCCCTGCTCACGCTCGGCGGCCAGGCCGTCCAGCAGCAGGGCCAGGTCCACGCGCCCGTCGCCCCGCTTGGCCGAGGTCTTGGCCACCGCGGCGTACTGGTCCTCGTAGATGCAGTTGGTCTCGTAGAGCAGCCGCCCGATCAGGGTCGACTTGCCGTCGTCCACGCTGCCGCTGGTGGTGAAGCGCAGCAGGCTCTTGTTGGCGTAGTCCAGGGCGTCCACTAGAAGTACCCCTCCCGCTTCTTCTGCTCCATGGAGGAGTCGCTGGTCAGGTCGATCAGGCGGTTCTCGCGCTCGGAGCGGCGGGCGGCCACGACCTCGTCGATGATCCCGTCCACGTCGGTGACCGTCGATTCGACGGCCCCGGTGCAGGGGATGCAGCCCAGGCTGCGGAAGCGGCAGCTGCGCACCGTCACGTCGGATTCGCCGAGCCCCAGCTTGACGTGGGGATCGACCGTCTCGAGGTGTTCGGCCGGCACGATGATGCCCCCCAGTTCGACGGTGCGCCGCGGCTGCGCGAAGTACAGGGGCACCAGGGGGATCTTCTCCAGCCGGATGTACTGCCAGACGTCCAATTCGGTCCAGTTGCTCAGGGGGAAGACCCGCACGCTCTCGCGGTCGCCCAGCTCGGCGTTGTAGAGGCTCCACAGCTCGGGCCGCTGGTTCTTGGGGTCCCACTGGCCGAACTCGTCGCGCACCGAGAAGAAGCGCTCCTTGGCCCGGGACTTCTCCTCGTCCCGGCGGGCGCCGCCGAAGGCCGCGTCGAAGCCGTGCTTGGCCAGGGCGTCCAGCAGGCCGCGGGTCTTGAGCATCTGGCAGCACTTGTCGGTGCCCAGGACGGTGGGGTGGGCCCCCTTGGCGATCCACTCCTCGTTGCGCTCGACGATCAGGCGCGCGCCGATGGACGCCGTAAAGCGGTCCCGGAACTCGTACATCTCGGGGAACTTGTAGCCCGTGTCCACGTGCAGCAGCGGGAAGGGGAAGCGGCCCGGGAAGAAGGCCTTCTGCGCCAGGCGCACCATCACCGCCGAATCCTTGCCCACCGAGTAGAGCATGACCGGGTTCCTGGACTCGGCCACCACCTCGCGCATGACGTGGATGGACTCCTGCTCGAGCTGCTTGAGGTGGGTCATGGTGTACGAGGTCATGCGTGGCTCTCCTGCGGCCGCCGGACTGCCTGTCGTATGCCGGTCCATGATCGCTCATCCGGTGCGAATCGTCCAGTCGGCGGTCCCCGGACGCGGCCGGGGCCCTGCCCCACCCACAATGATTGACGGCGGGCCATTCCGGTGGTTCGGCCGGGCTCCGGCGGACGCGGGAACGATGTCGTTCATCACGTTACGCCTTGGCCCGCTAATCGCTCTGGGGGGACTGTTGCCCCCGACGGCGGTCGCTCGCCCCGAGCATTCCGTCGCCCACGTGGCAGGTCCGCACCCCTTCACGCCTTGCCACCGAGGAGTCCCCCATGAAGCAACTTTCAGCCGACCGCCGGTTCCGCGGCGCCGCGATCCTGTCCTGCGCCCTGCTGCTGGTCGCGATCGCCGCATGCTCGGACGACGACGATCCGACCCGGCCGCCGTCGGATACCACCGCGCCCACCGTGATCACCACCAATCCCGGCCACAATGCCATCGGCGTGGCGGTCATCACCGCAGCGTTCAGCGAATCGATGGATCCCGCATCGATCTCGTCCTCGACCCTGATCGTAACCGGTCCCGGGGCAAGCGCCGTGAACGGGATCGTCAGCTACACCTCGTCGCCTCCCATCGCTCGCTTCACACCCACCGCGGCCCTCGCTGCCGGCACCGCATACAGCGCGACCGTCACCACCGGGGTCGAGGACCTCGCCGGCAACGCCCTGGCCACCGACTACCAGTGGAACTTCACCACCGCCGTGACCTCCGGGCCCCAGGCGGCGCCGGATCTCGGTGCGGCCGGGGATTTCGCGGTCCTGGCCGGATCGAGCGTCACCAGCTCCGGCGCCACCGCCCTGACCGGTGACCTGGGCGTCAGCCCGGGCACCTCGGTGACCGGCTTCCCGCCGGGCACCATGACCGGCACCCGGCACGCCGGCGACGCCGCCTCGGCGACCGCCATGGCCAACCTCACCGTCGCCTACAACGACGCCGCCGGCCGCACGCTGGCTCCCGTCGCCCTCGCCGGCAACCTGGGCGGCCTGACCCTGCCGCCGGGGCTCTACAAGTCCACGTCTTCGCTGGAGATCTCGTCGGGCAACCTGACCCTCGACGCCGGCGGCAATCCCGACGCCGTCTTCATCTTCCAGGTCGCCTCGACCTTCACGACGATGTCGGGCCGCGCCGTCATCCTCAGCGGAGACGCCCAGGCCGCCAACGTGTACTGGCAGGTGGGCAGCTCCGCGACCCTGGGCACCTCGTCCACCGTCAACGGCACCATCATGGCCGACCAGTCGATCACCCTCAATACCGGGGCCGTGCTCAACGGCCGGGCGCTGGCGCGCATCGGGGGCGTGACCCTCGCCGGCAACGCGATCGTCATTCCCGCGCCGTAGCACGCGATCAGCGTGCTCCGGGCGGTGCAGGGGGGCGGGACGTGCATCCCGCCCCCTTATCTTCTATGCCGTCCCGTGTCCCCCGGCCGGGGCGGTCTTGAACCTGCATGTTCACCGTCGACTTTTTTTGCACATCGGGCCGCAATCATGCTATGGTGATACGGGACAATATCAGACCTGTATCATAATCGGACCCACCGGGAGCCGCTTCGATGACAGCACGACTTCGCCAACTTGTCCCTGCGGCGTTCTTGGCCTCCGTCCTTACGGCCGTACTTGCAGCCTCGCCCGCAGCCGCCCAGCTGCCGACCACCCACGCGGTGCGCTTCTGGGTCGCGGCCGGCGGCGGCGGTTCCAGCGCTGCCGGGAGCCTGCGGATCACCGGGACCATCGGCCAGCACGCGGCCGGCCAGGCGGCGGCCGGCAACCTGGTGCTCAACGGCGGCTTCTGGCACGGCCGCGCCCCGGCGCTCTCCGCCGTGGACGACGGCCCGCCCGGTGCGCCCGTCGCCAGCCGGCTGCACGCCCCCTACCCCAACCCCTTCAATCCGGCCACCAGGATCGGCTTCGAGTTGGCCGCCCCGGGCCCGGTGCGGATCAGGATCTACGACGCCCGCGGGCAGATGGTGCGCGACCTGGTCGACGGCGACTTCCCGGTCGGGCGCCACGAGATCCTCTGGCAAGGCAGGAACACCCAGGGTGGGAACGTCCCCAGCGGTGTGTATTTCGTGCGGTTCGAAGCCGCGGGGACCACCGGCACCGAGAAGATGACCCTTCTGAAATAGTTTTCGACGCCGCAAATCAAGGCACCGAGGGAGGCCAGCCGATGAAATCGACGACCGCCGTGTTCCTTTTGACCCTGCTTCTGCCCCTGGCGGCCGCCCAGGCCGGGCCGGTGGGCAGCGCGTTCTCCTACCAGGGCCAACTGGTCCTCGACGGCGTGCCCGTTTCCGGCCTGGTCGACCTGCAGTTCTACCTCTACGACGCCGAAGTGAGCGGCACACTGGTCGACACCGGCCGCCAGCTGCAGGCCGTCAACGTCGACCAGGGCGTGTTCACGGTGCAGCTGGACTGGGGTGCATCCGTGTTCGACGGCAACGAACGCTGGCTCGAGATCCGGGTGCGCAATCCCCACGACCTGAGCAACAGCCAGCCGTTCACCGCCCTGGCGCCCCGCCAGCGCATCAGCGCGGTGCCGTACGCCCTGCACGCGCTCAACGGCGGTGGGGGCGGCGGCGGCGGCTTCTGGGAGGCCGCCGGCACCGCCATCCGCAATACGAACACGGGGTTCGTGGGCATCGGGCGCACGTCCCCGGTCACCACGGCCGAGGTCTTCGGGCTGCAAGCGCCGGGCGACGGCTTCGCGGGCATGTACATCCGGTCCGACGGCGCGGCCGGCCTGCCGTTCTACGGCTACCGCACCCCCAGCTTCCTGTCCTACCACTACCTCTCGGAGGCCACCGGGACCTGGCAGCTCTACAATGGCGGCAACCTCTACTTCACGCGCACGGGACGGCTGGGGGTCAATACCGCCAACCCGACCTCCACCATCACGGCCGCCGGCATCATCGAGTCGACCTCCGGCGGCTTCCGGTTCCCCGACGGCACCATCCAGACCACCGCCGGCGGGGGCGGGGGCGGCGCGAGCGAATCGCTGACCCTGATCGACGGCGGCGCCAACACGACGATGGAGCTCCTGGCCTCGATCAGCGGGCCGGGCACGGCGGCCGGGCCACGCCTGGAGTTGCGCAACACGACGGGCCAGGAGACCTTCTCGCTCTTCGGCGGCAACACCAGCGGCGGCGTGCTGGGCATGTACAACACCGCCGACCGCCGCACGATCCACCTGGCCAGCAACTACACCGCGGGGGCGGGCGCCCTGTTCGAATTGGAGAAGGCCAACGGCAGCAATGCCATCCGGATGCAGTCCCACGGCGGGTTCGGCGAGGCCACCAACGGGCCCGAGATCGGGCTCTACAACCTCGCCAACAGCCGGTCGCTGGTCCTGCACGGCGACTACCAGGGCACGGGCGAGAGCCGGGTGGTGACCAGCGTGCTGGAGATCACCGGCGGGTCGGACCTCTCCGAGCGCTTCGACGTGGCCGCCGGGGCCCTGGCCGTCGAGCCCGGCGCCGTGGTCAGCATCGATCCGGACTCGCCCGGCGACCTGCGCCTGAGCGACGAAGCCTACGACCGCAAGGTGGCGGGCATCGTCAGCGGCGCCGACGGCGTGCGGCCCGGCCTGCTGATGGGCCAGCGGGGCACCGCCGCGGACGGCGCCCACCCCGTGGCCCTGACCGGGCGGGTGTACTGCAAGGTGGACGCGACCTTCGGACCGATCCGACCCGGCGACCTCCTGACCACCTCGCCGACCCCCGGCCACGCCATGAGGGTCGACGATCCCGGGCGGGCCCACGGCGCGATCCTGGGCAAGGCGATGACGTCACTCGAGAGCGGGCAGGGCCTGGTCCTGGTCCTGGTCTCGCTGCACTAGGGGGTGCGCGTGTCGAAGCTCACGAGAATCCTGCACGGCGCGATCCCCGCGCTGCTGGTGGTGTGGGCCGTCGGGTTCACCTTCGACGGCGGGGGCGGGACGGCCGACCGGCTGCCGGGCCTGGAGCGCAGCCCCGACGTCGTGGCCGAGAGGATCGCCCGCAAGGGAGGCGACCGGGCCCTGCGCACCCTGAGCGCGGCGACCAAGGTCGGCCGGGACGAGTACTGGCGCGAGCGCCTGGGCGAGGTGCCCTCGGGCTACCTGATGAGCCTGCGCAAGCAGGCCAACGCGCTGCCGCTGACCAACGAGGGCAAGGACGGCGGCCTGGCCCAGTGGACCTGGCTGGGGCCGGGCAACATCGGCGGCCGGGTGCGGGCCTTCGTCATCGACCCGGCGAACCCGCAGCGGATGTGGCTGGGCGGCGTATCCGGCGGCATCTGGCGCAGCACCGACGGCGGCAACTGGTGGACGCCGATGGACGACTTCATGGCCAACCTGGCGGTCGCCAGCATGGCGATGACCCCGGACCGTCAGTTCCTGTTCGCCGGCACGGGCGAGGGTTTCAGCGGCGGGTTCGTCTACGCCGGCGAGGGCATCTTCCGCAGCGCCGACCTGGGCCTGACCTGGCAGCAACTGCCCATTCCCAACGCCACCGACTTCCGTTACATCAACCGGTTGGCGGTCCATCCGGTCATCGACGGCCGGCTGTACGCCGTCACCGCCAACGGCAGGCTGTACCGCTCGGACGACGACGGGAACACCTGGAACACCGACCTGCTCCTGGGCGTCAACGGCTTCGACGTCAAGATCAGCGACCAGACCGCCGACGGCACACCCTGGATCATGGTCGGCGGCAACAACGACATGTTCCTGTCCACCGACGACGGCGCGACCTACACCAGCATGGTCAACGGCCCGATCACCTCGTCCCTGCCGGCGGCCGCGCTCCGCATCGAGGTGGCCTTCGGCACCTCGGCCGGCAGCGACCCGGTGCTCTACGCGTCCCTCGAGCGCAACAACGGCGAAATCTGGCGCTCCACCGACGGCGGCGACACCTGGACCCTGCGCAACACGGGCACCAACGTGTTCGGCAGCAACAACCAGGGGGATTACGACAACACCCTCTGGGTCGAGCCGGGCAACACCAACCGCGTCGTCTGGGGGGGCATCGACCTGTGGGCCAGCACCAACGGCGGGACGACCTTCACCCGGGTCAGCGACTGGCGCCAGTACCACACCGGGCTGTCGGCCCACGCCGACCAGCACATCATCGTGCCGCACCCCGGCTACTCGACCGCCGCGCCGACCCTGTACTTCGGCAACGACGGCGGGGTGCAGACCCACGGGAACATCTGGAACACCTCCCCCACCAGCGGCTGGACCAACCTGGCCAGCGGCCTGGGCATCACCCAGTTCTACGCCGGTGCCGCCGCACCGGACGCCAGCGTGGTCATGGGCGGCGCCCAGGACAACAGCTTCCTGCGCTTCACCAACGGCAATTCGGAAAGCTGGTACCAGAACCAGACCGGTGACGGCGGCTACTGCGCCGTCAAGACCACCGACCCCTCGGTGATCTACGCCTCGACCCAGAACCTGCGGTTGCGGCGCAGCCGCAACGGCGGCAACAGCTACGCGGACATCAGCGGCAACATCCCCGACGTGGCGCGGGGCAACAGCGTCCTCTTCATCGCCCCCTACAAGCTGGACCTCAGCATCGCCACCGCCCTGACGGCCGGCGGCAAGAGCATCTGGCGTTCGACCGACGAGGGCGACAACTGGACCGCCATGCGCGACTCGATCCCCTCCCGCAGCCTATGCAGCGCCATCGAGCAGTCCCCGACCAACCCGAGCCGCTACTACCTGGGCTACGCCGACGGCACGGTCTCGCGCAACGTCGACCTGGTCCCCAACTGGACCGACCTGCAGGATCCCGGCGCGGGCATGCCGGCCCGCTTCGTCACCGACATCGCGGTGAACCCCACCAACCAGAACGACGTGATCGTCGCCTTCTCGACCTTCACCGGGTTGGCCCTTTGGCGCAGCTTCAACGCCGGGTCGAGCTGGAGCGAGATCTCCAGCACCGGCCTGACTCCCTTGCCGATCGGGCCCGTCAACACGGTCACCTTTCATCCGCAGAACCCGTCCTGGATCTACGTGGGCACCGACGCCGGCGTGTTCGCCACCGAGGACGGGGGCCTGAACTGGAGCCGCACCACCGGCTACCCCGGCTCCGAGGGCCCATCCAACACCAAGGTCAGCGACCTGTTCTGGGCGGGCGATTTCCTGTACGCGGCCACCTACGGCCGCGGCATGTACGTGACCCGGCCGCTGGTCGCCATCTACGTCAACGCCGCCAACGCCGGCAATCCGGGTCAGGACGGCTCGCTGGCCCGGCCCTACCAGTCGGTGAACCAGGCCGAACTGGCGGCCGGGCACGGGACCGACCGCTTCATCGAGGGCGGTACCTACGACGAGGGGAACGGGCTGGAGCTGAAGCAGCGGGGCGTGATCAGCGCGCGCAACGGCGGCGTGGTGGTCAAGTAGGCGCTCGGGCCGGGGGTCGCCGCGCCCCCGCGGCGACCCCGCCGGCTAGTTTCGCGGGGCGGCGGCCAGCGCCGCTTTCGGCGTCCGGTCCGCGTTGTACAGCCCCCAGTGCTTCTCCACCTCGTCGGGATGATCGCCGCCCTTCCAGTTCTCGTCGAAGGCCTCGAACCAGAACACGGGCAGGCGCCGGGCCGCGCCCCAGGGCGTGACCTGGGCCAGGAACGATGCCTGCTCCGCCTCGCCCACCGCGCCCTTGATCAGCTCGGCCTGCTCCCCCTCCGGGGCCACGGCGGTGGCCCAGCCCGTCTCCCCCAGCACCAGGACACGGTCCGGGTGCACGGCCTGCAACTCGTCCACCCGGGCGTCCAGCCAGGCCAGCGCCTCGTCCAGCTGCCGGCCGTTCCACAGGGGATGGGCGTGCGTGGTGATGAAGTCGATCTCGGCGGCCACGGCGCGGCTCGCGGGCAGGATCCAGTACTTGAAGTCGTCGGCGGTGGTGACCGGCTGCGCCACCCGGGCGCGCACCTCGCGCAGCGCCGCGACGAGCAGCTCTTCGGGACAGCGGTAGGCCGACCAGTCCACCTGGGTCTCGTTGCCGACGCAGACCGAGGTGACGAGGTCCGGGTAGGTGCCCGCCAGGGCGACGGCGGCCTCGATCTCCTGCCGGTTGGCGAGGGTGTCGTCCGGGGCGATCCACACGCCCAGCATCACCTGCATGTCCATCTTGTCGGCCCGGATCAGGGCCAGCAGGTCCGCGGCGAACCCCGACGAGCCGTAGATCCGCAGCACGTTCCAGTGGGGCAGCATCAGCAGCAGGTCCTCGCGCAGCTCCGCGACCGAGGGCGAGGGTCCGCCCGGGCGCTGCCCGTCCCGGTGGGGGCCGTAGCAGACGGCGCCGCGGGCGGGGCGGTCGGCGGCGCCGAACCGGACCGGACGCACGGCGAAACCCGCCGCTCGGGGTTCGGGGTCGCGGCCGCCGCACCCTCCCCAGGCCAGGATCGCGACGGCGGCGCACAGCAGCAGGACG
>JACZKN010000569.1 GCA_014859985.1 Candidatus Krumholzibacteriia bacterium
GGGCCAGGCGCGGCAGCGGCAGCGGAGCGGGCTGCTCCGCCGCGGACCCGTGTCCGGCCGGCGCGCAGTAGGCGCAGGCCAGGTTGCAGCGGCCGGTGACGGCCACGCGCAGGGTCGTCTCGCATGCGGTGTCGCGGATCATGCGGCCAATATAGCACACCGGCACGCGGGCGGTCGATGCCGCCGCGCAACAGGAAGGGCGGCGACCCGGCACCTCCGCGTGCCCGGCGTCGCCGCCCCGTCGCCCGGCGCCCCCCGTGGGGCGACCGCATCCGCTCAGAACCGGTACTGGGCTCCCACCGACAGGTTCCACACGGCCTTCTCATAGGTGATGTCCAGGTCGTCGGTCGCGTCGTCGTAGGTGGCGACCAGGCCGGCGAACGTGATGTCCCAGTCGGGCCGGGGGCTGAACACGAACCCGGCGCCGAAGGTGTTGGCGTCCAGCTTCGGCTCCTCGGGCTCGTTGATCTGCTGGTCCGCATCCAGCTTGATGTCCGTCAGCAGGTAGCCGACGCTGCCCTTGAAACGGGGGGAGAACGCGTACTCGACCGCGAAGCCCAGGTCCGAGCTGTTGCCGTACTCGTCGAAGGTGTCGATCTCGGCGCTCTTCTCCAGGTAGAGGGCGTAGTTGGCGTCGACCTTCAGCTTCGGCGTGAACTTGTAGGAAACGCCGGCGCCGACGATGCCCGGGATGTCGATGCGCCGCGTGGAGCCGTCGGCGAAGCCGAGGGCGGGCGCGATGCCCATGGTGTCCTTGCGGACGTCCATCTCGTATTCCATGCCCGCGTTGGTGATGTACGTCACCGCGGCGTTGAGCTTGTCCGTCAGCGCGGCGTTCACGCCCACGAGGCCGCTCCAGCTGTCGGCGTCCTCCTCGAGATGGAGCTCGGGCGTGAGCGGGCCGTTCAGGACCGCCGGGAACGGCGGCACCGGCGTCGGCTCCGAGGCGCTGATCGTGGCCCCGCCCTCGAACTCCCGCTTGCCCTTGGCGTAGCGGATGCCGGCGGCGAAGGACACCTTCTCGGTGGCCGCCAGCGAGCCGCCGAAGGTGAACCCGTAGACGGTGCTCGCGTTGATCTTGAGGCTCATGTCGCTGATCTGGTTGTAGAAGTAGGTGCTCGGGACGCTGTTGGCCGCGAGCTGGGCGTTGGCCATCTGCGCCACGCCCTGGGCCAGGGCCACGGTCCTGGCGCTGCCCTGCTCGTAGTCCAGCTTCCCGCCGCCGGCCGGCACGGTGAAGGTGAAGAAGCCCGCCCACTTCTCCTTCTTGTGGACCAGGAAGAGCGTCGGGATGACCGACGGCGTGTCCTGGTCGAGCTCGTCGAAGCCGGGCACCGTGTTCGAGTAGTCCTTGGCGAAGTACATGAGGTCGACCTTGGCGTAGCTGCCGTCCTGCATCCTCATGATGCCGGCGGGGTTGTAGGCCGCGAGGTCGGCGCCGTCGGTCGCCGCGTAGCGGTTGAGGGTGCGGATGTAGTCCGAACTGTGATTCGCCTTGTTGATGATCCCGCCCGCCAGCACCGGGCCGGCCGCCAGGCCCAACACCAAGAGTCCGCAAAGAACCGAAAACACGAGCTTCATCTTTGTCCCCCCCGGGATTGGTCCCCCGGCGGGCCCGCCCGCATGGCGGGGCGCCCCGGGAACTCGAACGGAATGCGGGGAGACTACACGATGCCCTGCCGGATCGAAACCGGAAATTCGGTGCCGACCCCACCGGCATCGCGAAGGGCACGTAGCGGTCCGCTTCGTCCGCTTGCCCGCGCCGATTCCTGCCGCTGGCGGACCGGGACGGCCGTGCTAGAATCCCCGGCAGCAGGAGGGCGTCGCCCGTCGCCCCGTTGCCGCCGCCGAAGCCTGCCGAAAGGAAACCGCCGTGCCGATGCCGTGCGCCAAGACCGGTGCGGCAGGGGAAAGGAACGGCATGACCGCCGCAGCCCGCCCGGGGCCCCTCGACGCCGTCGTCCTGGCCGCCGGTCTTTCCCGCCGCGCCGGCACCTTCAAGCCCGCGGTCGAGGTGGCGGGCCGTCCCCTGCTGGGCCACGCCATCGCCGGCCTGTTGCCCTGGTGCCGCCAGGTCGTCGTGGTCACCGGCCACGAGCAGGGGCTCGTGCAGGGGCTCGTGGCCGGGATCGCCGGCGCCGTCACGGTCCACAACCCGCACTACACCGGGGACATGTTCCTGTCGGTGCAGGCCGGCGCCGGGGCGTTGGCGGCGGACCCGGCGGGATTCTTCGTGCTGCCGGTGGACTGCCCGTTCGTGGAGCCCGCGGTCTACCGGCAGCACGAAGAATCCCGCCGGGTCCGCCGCCAACGCCCCGGCGCCGTCACGGTCCACAACCCGCACTACACCGGGGACATGTTCCTGTCGGTGCAGGCCGGCGCCGGCGATCCCGGCCACGAGCCCCTGCACGAGCCCCTGCTCGTGGCCGG
>JACZKN010000070.1 GCA_014859985.1 Candidatus Krumholzibacteriia bacterium
GCCGGGGACCAGCCCCGCGGCGGCCAGGAAGCCCGTGACCTGCTCCTGGGTGAAGCCCAGCCAGCGATGGGCGAGCTCCTCGCGCATCCATTGCTGGTCGTGGGCGGCGAAGGCCGTCAGGAGCAGCCGGCCGCCGGGGGCCACGACGCGGGCGATCCCGGCCACCGCGGCGGCCGGATCCTGCACGTGGTGCAGGACCATGCCGCAGTGGCAGGCGTCGAAGACGCCCGCGCCGAAGGGCAAGGCTTCCAGGGCGCCGTTGCACAGGACCACCGACCGCAGCTCCCCGGCGCGGCACGCGGTCGCCGCCCGGGCCAGCATGGCCGGGCTGTGGTCCAGGGCCACCACCAGCCGGGCGGTCGCGCCGAACACCGGGAGCATGGCGCCGGTGCCGGTGCCGATGTCCAGGATGCGCAGCCCGGGCGCGACCAGGGCGGCGACGGCGCCCAGGGCGATGTCCGGATGCTCGTACTCCCGGCGGATCGCGTCCCAGCGCTCGGCCAGGCCGGCGAAGAAGTCGTCGGTGCGCCGGCGCCGCACCGCCAGCACCTCCTGCAGCAGGCCGTCGTCCCGGCCCGCCCCGGCCACCTGTTCGGCGGCCGCCAGCAGCGGGGCGCGCAGCCCCTCCCCATGGGGGAACTCATGGGGCGGCGCCAGGCGGTACCAGCTGAAGGTCCCCTCGCGGCGCTGCCGCAGCCAGCCCTGCTCCCGCAGCACGGCCAGGTGCCGGGAGATCCGCGGCTGGGCAAGGCCGGTGATCCGCACCAGTTCCTGCACGTTCAGTTCCTCGCGTCCCAGCAGGCGCAGCAGGCGCAGGCGCACCGGATCGCTCAGGGAACGGAACAGGGCCGCGGGATCCGTCGCCGGGGGCAAGCGCTCCTCCATCGTCGAGCCTGGTACCAGGATAACCGAGCGATCCGGTGGGGGCAAGTCATATTATATATGTATTCGAATCTAGTCATTATATACCGTGCCACAACCCGGGCGGGCGGCTTGACAGTCGTTTCCATCGATACGAGTATGAGGGTCCGGACTGCGGCAGTTGGCGCGGCCACCAAGGAACCCTGATGGAACGGACCCCGCGGGAAAACCGGTGTGTCGACGCCTACGGCATCGACCTGCACCAGCCCCTGCTGCCCCAGGTGGCGGCCCTCGGCGACCGCTATGTCGCCTGGGTCCACGAACCGGTCCGCAAGACGACCCTCAGGCAATTGCGTGACCGGGATCCGGGACGCTGGCCCGGCACGGTGCGCATCTTCGCCGCCGACCGCCTCGAGGCCCTGACCCACATCTCCTGGCGGCTGGTGCTGGCGGTCTGGGTTCCGGTGGTGGTGGCGCTGCTGGTGGTCGCGCGCGCCGTCCTGGGCCTGGGCTGGCTGGCGCTCGCCGGGACCTGGTGCGGCGGGCTGCTGCTGTGGACCCTGGTGGAGTACCTGCTGCACCGGTTCTTCTTCCACGCCGTGCCCCGGGGGCCACTGGCCATCAAGGTCCATTTCCTGGCCCACGGCGTCCACCACTACGATCCCTTCGACGGGACGCGGCTCGTGTTCCCGCCCCCGGCCGGGCTCGCCATCGCGGCCGTGCTGTACCTGCTCTGCGAACTGCTGCTGCCAACAGGGCCGGCGCTGGCCCTGATGGCCGGCCTCTTGACCGGGTACCTGCTGTACGACTTGTCCCACTACGTGAGCCACCACGGGAAGATCCGCGATCCCTGGTTCCGCTTCCTGCACCGCTACCATGCGGCCCACCACCACCGGGACCCGGACGCCCGCTTCGGCGTCTCGAACCCCCTGTGGGACTTGGTCTTCCGCACTGGATCGCCCAGGATCTGATCCCGGCTATCGGTGGGCAGGATCGGCTCCGACCGCGGCCCGAGCGGCCGCGTACCACAGCAGGTCCGTCAGGGGCAGGATCGGCAGGTCGGGCGCCTCCAGGGCCAGGCCATCCTTGATCTGGCCCAGGCAGCCGGGATTGGTGGTGACCACCAGGTCGGCGCCCGTGGCGGCCAACAGGCGCGCCTTGCGGCGGCCCAACGCGTCGGCCATTTCCGGGTGGCGCAGGCCCCAGGTGCCGCCGCTGCCGCAGCACACTTCGGCTTCGTCCGGTTCCCGCACCACCACGCCGGGGATGCGCCGCAGCAGGTCCCGCGGCTCGGCCACCACCTGACGGCCGTGGCGCGCGTGGCAGGGGTCGTGCACCGCGACCGTCAGGGGAAGGCGAAACAGGGGTGGCAGCGCCGCCGCGGCCAGCAGCTGGGCCGGATCCACCACGCGCCCGGCCCAGGCCTGGTCCATGGCGGCCAGTTCCAGGCTGCAGCCGGCGGCTTCCACCAGCAGCGGTGTCGTCGGCCGCAGCGGCGCGAACGCCTCGCGGTTGCGGCGGCGCAGCGCCAGCGCCCGCTGCGGACGGCCCGCATGGGCGGCCAGGGCGCCGCAGCAGTCCTGGCCGGCGGGCCGGATCACCGTGAAACCCGCCGCGGCGCACAGCTCCAGCAGGCGGCGCGAGGTATCCGGCAGGAGACCGCGGTTGGCGCAGCCCCGGAAAAAGGCCACCTCGCCGGCGTTGCCGCCCGTCGCGGGACCCGGACGGCGCCAGGGACCCGGCGCGCCGGTCAGCCGCCCCAGCAGCCCTGCCAAGGCCGCGTCGCGGC
>JACZKN010000570.1 GCA_014859985.1 Candidatus Krumholzibacteriia bacterium
GCCGCGCGCGGTCCTGGGCATCCCCTTCCGCAAGGTGATGCGCTGGGGCGAACACGACCTGGAGTACCCGCGACCCCTGCAGTGGGTGGTCGCGCTGCTGGGGGAGGCGGTCGTGCCCCTGGCGGTGGGCTACCTCGCCGCCGGGCGCGTCTCCCGCGGCCATCGGACCCTGGCCAGCGACCGGCCGGTGGCGATCCCGTCGCCGGGAGCCTACGTCGAGACGCTGCGTGCCGCGGGCGTGGTGGTGGACCACCAGGAGCGGCGCCGCCTGATCGCCGCGGGCCACGCCGCCCTGGTGGCGGGTTGGGACCCCCGGGCCAGGCTGCTGGAGGACGACGAACTGCTGACGGAGGTCGTGTTCCTCTGCGAGCACCCGACCCCGTTCCTGGGCGCCTACGCCGACCGCTACGCCGAGCTGCCGCCCCAGGTGATCACCACGGCCCTGAAGGCCCACCAGCGCTACTTCAGCGTGGGCTGGCGCGACCAGGGCGGCCTGGCGACCCGCTTCGCCGCGGTGCGCGACGGGGGCCCGGACCACCTCCAGAACGTGGTGCGGGGCAACGAACGGGTGCTGCGGGCGCGGCTGGCCGACGCCCTCTTCTACTGGACCTTCGACCAGAAGCGGAGCCCGGACGAGCGGGTAGCCCAGCTGGGTTCGGTCACCTGGCTGGAGGGTTTCGGTTCGGTGCTGGACAAGACCCGCCGCCTCGGCAGCCTGGTCGACCTGCTGTGGCAGGGTGGCCTGGGCGACGGGCCGGCGCCTGCGGCCCTGGCCCGGGCGGCCGAGCTCTGCAAGAGCGACCTGGTGAGCGAGATGATCAAGGACGGCAAGGAGTTCACCAAGCTCGAGGGCTTCATCGGGGCGCGCTACGCCGAGCGGGCGGGGGAGGAACCGGCCGTGTGCCGGGCCATCGAGCACCACTACGACCCGCGCTCGGCGGCCGGCGCGCTGCCGGCCGATCCGGTCAGCGCCGTGCTGTCGGTGGCCGACCGCCTGGACACGGTGGCCGGCTGCTGGCTGGCGGGCTTCGTCCCGACCGGGGCCAAGGATCCCTACGCCCTGCGGCGGCACGTGCTGGCGGTGGTGCGCATCCTGCTGGACCGGAGCGCCCGGGTCGACCTGCGCGCGCTGCTGGCGGCGGCCCTGGCCCAGGTGGCCGGCTACGCCCCGCAGCGGGACCCGGACCAGGCCCTGCAGGAGATCGCCGCCTTCGTGGGCACGCGGCTCGAAGGCTGGTTCACCGAGACCCTGGGCTGCGAGCCCGAGCTGGTGCGGGCGGTGCTGCCGGTGCGCTGGGCCGATCCGGTGGACGCCCTGGCCTGGATCCGGGCCTTGGACGGCTACCGGGAGCGGGAGGATTTCCAGCAGCTGGCCACGGGTTTCAAGCGCTGCCGCAACATCCTGAAGGGGGATCTGCTGCCGGTGACGGAACTGGACGCCTGCCGCCGGCGCTGGCGCGACGGGGGGCGCGGCGCCGCGGGCGAGGACCTGGCCGGGCTGCCCGAACCCGCCGAGGCGGCCCTGCGCACCCAGGTCGCCGCGGCGGTGGACCGGTTGACCGGGTCGGCCACCGGTGGCGACTACACCACCGTTTTTGACATCCTGTCGTCATTCGGGCCGGCGATCGATGCGTTCTTCGCGACCGTCCGGGTCAACTCGGAGGACGGGGGGCTGACGGCCCGGCGGCACGCCTTCCTGAGGGAAATCCACGGTCTTTTCGCAAGTTACGCGGATTTCGGTGCCATCGGGACCGCCGAATCCTGAGCCGCGCCGGCCGCGGCGGGGAAATCCGGGAAGGGGGCGGGGAAGCCCGCCCCCTTCCCGCTTTTTTGCAAAACACTATTGACGCCCGGGGGGCCTTCCGGTAATGTCATCAAGCGACTCAAAGACAAAAGTTCCCTTCCCTTGAGGTGCGCTGTCTCTTCTTTCGCTCATTCTCGTTCGATCACTTGACGCTTTGTTCACTCGTCACCTTGGGTCTGCATCTGAAGGAGGTCTCGCTCACCGGTGCAGGTACCACCAACCTGCGCGGATCGTTGCGGGAACTTTTTGTCGCCCAATGTGCTCTGCGTCGACGATGCCTGAATCACATCAACCGACGCAGCAATCGTTCGCCTGACCATGTGTTGACCAAGTCAACGATGGGGGGAAAAGCATGAAGAGATTCACCATGTTCGCTTGTCTCGCGTTGGCGCTGGCCTTCGCCCTGAACTCCTTTGCGAGTGAGGCGGAGCTCCCGGTGCCCGTGCAATCCAACGGCAACGAGGTCCTGTACAGCACGGGTCCTGCGTTTGCCAAGGCCTCGCGCGATACCACCGTGCTGGTCGGACCCAGCGGCAGCGGTGCCCTGGTCCTCGGCACGTTCCAGGACAACGGCGGCAATCCCAACTGGAATGGCTGGACCCACTACGACGTCACCCAGCCGACGGAGATCCACTGGCAGGCCAGCACGTTCTACGCCGTGACCGGCACCTACTCGGCCTGGTGCGGCGCCGAATTCACGGCGTGCCCCGGCCAGCCCGACGGCTTCGGCTACGGCAACACCTGGAACGACATGCTCGAGTGGCGCGGCACCGTGGCCAACAACACCCTGGGCTGCTCGGTGACCGTGACGGCCAACGTCCGGCACGACTCCGAGGGCGGCTACGACTTCACGTGGCTGAGCCACGAGAAGTTCGATCAGGGCATCCTGGACGTCGCCTCGTGGGACGGCGCGGGCCTGGTGGCGGTCAACGAGACCTTCACCTACGCCCCCGGCGACTACATGGGCGCGGGCTCCAACGAGGTCGTCGTGATGTGGCGCTTCAGCTCGGACGGCGCGTGGTCGGACGAGGACTGCCTGTACCCGACGACGTCGGGCGCCTGCCAGGTCGATGACGTCGTCATCACCCTGACCAACGGCACCGGCTACAGCCACGACTTCGAGGACGGCACCCTGGGCGCCTTCGAGATCCGGTTCCCGCAGGGCACCGGCGACTTCGCCAAGCTGTGGACGGGCCTCGAGGACCTCGATCCCTGCAACACCAACTACAGCTCCCAGGCGGCCTTCATCGACGACGGCATCGTGGTGCCCGGCACCGGCGGCTCGCCCTGCATTAGCTGGTGCTACGGCCCCTCGGGCTTCATCATCAACGTCACCGGCGGTCTGGCCGGCCTGGGCGGCGACGCGGGCGCGTACCTGTTCAACGCCATCGAGTCGCCCGTGTTCGCGTGGACCGACCCGACCCACGACGGTGCGGACCTCCTGTTCGACACGTACCGTCACTTGCCCCTGGCGACGGGCGCCTTCTACACCTGGGCGGTCCGCGGCGCAACCAGCGAGGCCGGCGTCGCCAGTGCCGGCTGGGCCGACCGCAACTTCGTGTACTACAGCAACAGCCCGGATTACCTGCGGACCTTCTTCCCCGTGGGCGACCTGCTCGCTGCCGGTCGCACGCACGCCCAGATCCAGCTCGCCGTCTACGAGCTCGGCTGGGCCTGGGGATACGTCAGCACCGACGCCACCCCGGCACCCTACTTCGACAACGTCCGCTTCATCACCTACCCGGTGATCGGGCCGCAGTTCTCCGCGCGCGACATCGACCTGGCGCAGGACAACTTCCCGACCATCGGGCAGGTTGACTACCTGAACCTGGGCGACAACGACGTGCGCTTCGACATGGCCCGGAACATCTCGCTGCAGGCGCACCAGCTGAACGACCCGGGCGATTCGATCATCTTCGACGCCAAGGTCGTGCGCGCCGGCGCCGTCATGGTCGGCCTGCCCCGCATGTACTACAAGGTGAAGGCGAACCCGGTGTTCGACGCCTACCGCAGCGGCTTCCCCCTCGAGGGCTACGTCGTTTGCGACAGCGCGAAGAACAACGTCGGCGCCTGGGTCATCAACAAGTACTTCGCGGACCTGCCGGACGAGGACTTCCTCTACCCCGGCGACATCTTGCACTACTACTTCTGGGCCCAGGACGACGTGCTTGGTGACGTGCAGACGAACACCCTGCCGGCCGACACCACGGGCTTCAGCAACTTCGACCCGTACCAGCTGCCCGGCGTGGTCGGCACGTACCCGGATGCCTTCCGCGTGCGGGCGCTGCCGAGCGTGAAGGCGGACCTGACGCACCCCGCGGTGCTGTTCTGGAACGACTTCGCGACCCGCGGCGGCCAGCAGGAGTGGCACGGCGCCCTGGCCAACCTGGGCCTCGTGATGGGCGTGGACTACGACACGTACCTGACCCAGGGTCCGAGCTCGGGTGTCGGCAACGGCCTCGGCGGCCGCGCCACCCAGTTCCACCTGGACGGCTACTCCGACATGCTGTACTCGGCCGGCGACCTGGGCTCCTACACCCTCGCCAACGGCGACTTCCAGGGCGATCCGTCGAAGGACGCCGAGCTGCTGGCCCTGTGGATGGGCCAGACCGACAAGGACATCTTCCTGACCGGTGACGGCCTGGCGTCCAACCTGCAGGCCAGCGGCAGTATCACCCAGAACTTCCTGGAAAACTTCATGGGCGTGAGCGTCACGAGCAACAACTTGCGTCCGCTCATCGGCACCCAGACGGCCCCGCGTGTCCTGGTCGAGGGCGGCAACCCCGTCTTCACCAGCGTCTCGAGCTGGATCGCCTACGGCGGCTGCGCCTTGATCAACCAGTTCGACGCGGTGACCACGGTCGGCGGCGCGCAGCGGATCGCCCAGTTCGCCAACGCCAGCGGCGCTCCGGGCGGCTATGCCTACTCGGCGGCCACCCTGTACGACCTGGTCGGCGGCAACAGCGTGATCTCGATGCCCTACGACCTGCTCTACGTGTACACCGACGCCGACGAGGGCGCCAAGGCCGACGCCGCGCTGTCGGCCCGCGCGCGCCTGCTGCAGGACGTGCTGGTGTACTTCGGGATCTCCCCCAACCCGGGCACGCGTACCGACGTCCCGGCGGCCGGGCAGTTCGCCGTGAAGGCCTACCCGAACCCGTTCAACCCGAAGACCACGATCGCCTACACGGTGCCCCGGACCGGCCAGGCGACGTTGAAGATCTTCAACGTCCGTGGCGAGCTGGTCAAGACCCTGGTCAACGGCCTCGTTGAGCAGGGCTCGGCCCAGATCGAGTGGGACGGCTCCGACAACGCCGGTGGCAAGGTCTCCTCTGGTGTGTACTTCTACGAGTTCCGCCAGGGCGAGAATGTCGCCAGCAGCAAGATGACCCTGCTGAAGTAGTCGCCTGCTTCGGTCGGATCGTCGGGGAGCGGCCCTCCGGGGCCGCTCCCCCTTTTTGCGGGGCCGGGCGGGGGCGCGGGCCGTCCGCCGGAAGTCGCGCCCGCCCCGCGGTTTCGGGGATCCCGTGGTTGACACCGGCGATCCCGGATCCCTATATTTCAGAAGCTGAAAAGCCGACCGAACCCGCAGGCCGGGGCACAGGGCCCCGCACGGCCCGCCGCCGCCAGTCCCACCAAGGCGGCGGAGTGCGCAACCACTTGTCGCGATGACGCTTCCGAGGGGACGCTGACCAGCATGAGAAACAGGCGAAACACCGCGTGGGGTCTGCTCCTTGGCGCCGGCACCGCGGCGCTGCTGCTGACCGGGTGCCGGGCCTTCACCCCCGAGGCCGTGATCGTCAACAAGCCCCCCGAGACGTACATCATCGGGGCGCCGATGGAAGAGGGCGGCGGCTACTACCACTTCCACGTGTACTGGTACGGCTCGGACGTGGACGGCACGGTCGAGCGCTTCGTGTGGGCCCTGACCGACACCTCGGTCCAGGACGAGGACACCACCGACGACGAGGAGGACGCGCGCTTCAACCCGGCGCTCGACGCCTCGACCCTGGCCATCGGCCGCTGGACGACGAAGACCGACTCGATCTTCGACTTCCGCATCGACCAGGGCACCCGCCCGTCGGCGGATTTCACCCTGCACATGGTGGCCCAGGACGACCTGGGAGCCTTCGACCGCACGCCCGCGCGCCTGCACTTCTTCAGCAACACCCTGGGCAACCCCACCATCCGGTTCTTCCGCATCGCCGGCGGGGACACCATCGCCATCGAGCCGGGCAAGGCCGACACCGTGGGCTTCGGAATGCCCTACACCGTGGCCTGGGCGGGCGAGAGCCCCAACATCCGCGGCTACGCCCCGGACGCCCTGGCCCGCGTGGATACGGTCTATCCGTTCGACGACGGCCTGTTCGGCTACAAGTGGCAGATCCTGGGCGAGCTGGGCGGCAACTGCGTCCCCACCCTCGAGGACTGCTGGCGGCCGCGGCGCTTCAACGAGGCCACGGGCGACAGCTTCTCCTACTTCGGCGACATGACCAGCCTGACCTTCAGGAACGACGGCTCGAGCACGACCAACCCCTTCCGCAAGCTGCTGCCCAGCGGCACGGTCAGCCTGCTGGTCAATTCCATCGACGTGGCCGGCGTGGAGGTGGCCGAGTTCCAGCGGGAATTCAACTTCCTGGTCAATTTCGACCCGGAGACCATCATCCTGGACGGCGAGACCGACTGGGCCCACCCCGAGGACGACCAGGTCTACCCCTATTATTTCCGGCTCAACGATCCGACCAAGACCCGCGTGCCGTTCCGCTCGGGCGACCGCATCCCCGACCGCACGTACGTGGTGGTCAAGGCCCTGGCCCGGGACGACCCGGACGACCAGCGGCAGCGCGACGACTTCGCCATCGGCCTGGTCGGCTACGTGGAAGGCGTCCGCCACAGCCTTTCCGGCGGCGTCTTCCGCTTCGCCACCGAGTCGAGCGCCCTGGACACCGTCCCCGCCTGGCCCGCCACCGAACCCGGTGGCTGGCACGCCGACACCCTGGGCTTCCTGACGGGACCGCGCACCACCTTCACCTTCAACATGCAGGCCGTGGACGAGCACGGCCGCCGCGACGGCTCGCCGGCCCGGCTGAACTTCGACGTGGGCTACCCGCCCTGCGTGCAGTGCGTGGAGCTGCTGCCCAAGACCGCGAGCGTCTCGGCGTTCCCGGCGAGCCTGGAATGCCACGAGCCGGACGACGGGGGCAACGCCTGCTTCGCCGACACCGCCTCGTACCTGATCACCACCGCCGGCGCCGGCGCCGACGAGCTGCAGCGGCTGCGCACCTCGTTCATGGCGATCAACAAGGGCACCGGCTTCACCCAGGTGGTCGACGACACCACCGGCCTGGGGCGCACCAACTACATCGTGGGCGTGACCCTCTACAACCTGACGGTGCTCCTGCACGGCCGCGACGACGAACGGGAGGCCTGGTCCCAGCCCGTGCGGCGGGCCATGGCCTGGCGCTACCAGGTCGACTACGAGTGCGACCCCTTCAACCAGATCAAGGACGGCGGCGGGAACGACGACATCGAGCGCTACACCTGGGCGGAGTCGGCCGATGACCAGCTCCGCATCGATGCGTCCACCGGCCTGTGGCGCATGCGGGTCGAGGTGGCCGTGCCCACGACGCTGATCAACGGCGGGCCGGTCGCCTACTGGTTCGGGCTGCTGTTCGACCCCAGCATCGGCGGCGGCACCAACGAGGCCCTGGCCGACGAGATCTTCGTGCAGAGCCTGCGCCAGCTGGGCGAGGGCTCGGTGCGGGTCGTGGCCGTGGACCAGAGCCAGTGCGCCGGCACGCCGGCCCGGCCCAACCGCTACAACTACTTCCGGGCGGTCAGGCCGTCCATCATGAACCTGCCGGCAGGCAGGACCTGGCGCGACTGCGACCTGCCCACCGCGCCGCAGGTGCCCGGCATCAAGAGCGGCCTGGACCTGGGGGAGGGCGCCATGGAGAGCCGCCAGCACAAGCCGCGGGCCGAGCAGCCGGCGGTCAAGCATTTCCGGCTGCAGGCCAGCATCGGCGGCCAACTCATCGACTGCAACACGCCGCCGCCGCGGCCGTGACGGGAAGCGACTCGAGGCGACCAAGGGAGCCGAGACCAATGGATCCAAGAGTGACAGGCAAGTTCAGGCCCAACCCGGCCCTCGTCCTGGGGGCGGCGCTGCTGGCGGCCCTGGCCGGCTGTTCGGTGGACACGGAACTGGGCGGCGTGGCCGTACCCAACGCCCGGCCCGACACGCGCATCACCGGCCAGCCGCCGACCCTGCTGGAGGCGGGCTTCGTCGTCGAGTTCAACTGGACCGGGTTCGATCCCGACGGCCGCGTCGTCGGCTACCAGTGGAAGATCAGCGACAACGGCCTGGACGGCATCAGCCCGCGGGACACCCTGACCCACGACCCGCTCACCGGAGCGGTGCTGAATCCCTGGCGGTTCACGACCAACACCGACTCCACGTTCGTGGTGCTGGCGGACCTGCCCGACTTCCCGGGGGACGAGGTCGCGCCGCGCAGCTTCCGCACCCATTCGATCTTCGTCCGCGCCGTGGACGACAAGGGCGCGGTGGACCCGTCCCCCGCCTACATGTCGTTCACCTCGACGACCCTGGTGCCGACGGCGCGCGCCACCTTCCCGGGCCTGGGCACCCAGAGCGCCGCCGTGGTGCCGCCGACGGTCAACATCGGTTGGGAGGGCACCGACCCCGATTTCGAGCTGCGGGTGCCCACCCAGGTGCGCTACCTGTGGCGGCGGGCGCGCCTGGCCGACGGCACGGACATCCGCACGCCGACCGAGTACAACCGCCACTACGAGGAACTGATCGACTTCGACAGCCCGGACTGGAGCATCTGGCAGCGCTACAACCCCGACGCCACCCGGCGGCTGGCGACGTTCCCGCGGCAGGAGACCGGCACCTTCTGGCTGTTCGCGGTGCAGACGCAGGATACCGCCGGCGCGGTGAGCGTGGGCCGGCGCTACGGCGTGGAAGTGGCGCATGTGCAGGTGCTGTCCAGCTTCCACCGCCCGTTCGTCACCCTCAGCGAGCCGTTCATCGGCAATTCGACGGCGAGCCAGGTCCCGGTGATCTCGATCGCCGCCGGGCAGCCGCTGAACTTCTCGTGGACCGCGACGGCCGCCTCCTACAACGGCAAGATCGTCTCCTACCGCCACGGTTGGGACCTGGTCTCGGTGGATGACCCCAACGATCCGGGATGGGCCGTACCCCCGGGCGTCGCCGCGCAGAACCGTTTCGCCGCGGAGCGCAGCTTCCAGGAGGGCCTGCACTCGTTCTGGCTGCGGGTAGTGGACGACTCGGGCCAGGCGGCCACCCTGGAGCGCCGCCTGAACGTGATCCCCTACATGGACTACAACCTGCAGCGCGAACTGCTGGTGATCGACCAGGTGGTGGACAACCGGGTCCAGAACTGGCAGGACCAGGCGGGCATCCCGCGCAACGACGAGCAGTACCGCAACGAGTACTGGTCGTTCCTGCAGGAGCAGCCGGGCGGGGTGGCCGGAGTGGACTGGAACCTCGACCGCAGGAACCATACGGACGACATCAACTACGCAGATCTCGTGCCGTACAAGGCGGTCCTAATCTACTCCCAGGTCAACGAGCAGCAGATCATGATGCAGAAGTTCCGGCCGGTCAACCGCGTCGACAAGTACGTGTGGCTGGTCCCCTACCAGCAGCGCGGGGGCAACCTGTTCTACGTCGGCGGCGGGTCCATGGACTCCTTCCTCGAGCAGATCACCAACTACATGACGCCGATCATCTTCGACACCCGCGAGGAGACCTACGTCTCCGGCACCACCTCCTTCGTCGTGGGCTTCGGCACCAAGGAGCTGACCGACGGCACCGAGGTGCAGCGGGGGCCGCTGCAGTACCCGTACCAGGTGGCCGGGATCTCCGCCTTGGACTGGACCTCGATCAGCACCAAATTCATCTACGGCCGGCCCCGGGCCGGCATGAACCAGGAGCGGCGCAACGACTGTGTCGGCCTGAAGGCCCTGGTCCTGGACAGGGCGTTCCGCACGGCCTGGCTGATCGGCCCGGGCGCGGTGGCCGACACGATCGGCACGGAGCCCACCATCGACTGGCAGGACGCCTTCTACGCCCTGGGCGACTCGCTGGACGTGATCCACAACACGTTCCCGTTCCGCAACGACGAGTTCGTCGACGAGAACATCAGCACCACGCGGGCGACCCAGTTCGCGCCCCAGCTCTGCGACGACCCGCGGGCGCCGGGCGGCCGCTGCATCGAGCCCATGTTCCGCGGCATCGCCCGCTTCGACTGGCTGCGCGAGAAGAAGCGCAGCGAGGGCGACCCGGACTGGCCGACCGGCTCGTACACCCCGGCGGAACTGGACGAACTCTGCGGCGTGGTGGCCCTGGCGCCCCTCGGCGACCTGAACCGGGGCACGGCGCGGACCAACGGCCGGGTCTACGGCTACCTTTCCTACAAGATGGCCGCGGAAAAGCCTTCCGGGGCGCCGGACGTCTACTGGGGCTTCGACCCGTACCGCTTCGACCACGAGGAGTCGAAGAAGGCCATCCGCTGGGTGCTGAAGCAGGTCTTCAGTCTCGACGTGATCGAGCCGTAAGCCGGCGGCGCCGCGCCGCCGCCGGCTTACGGCTCGATCACGTCGAGACTGAAGA
>JACZKN010000571.1 GCA_014859985.1 Candidatus Krumholzibacteriia bacterium
CGCCCGGACCGACCTGCTGCTGCAGGCGGCGCGCCGCGAGCAGGCCGGCCGCGTGGGCGAGCTGCTGGGCACGGTGGATCGCCTGGCCGGTCGCGCCGCCCGGGGCCTGGTGGCCGCCGATTCCCTGCGCTACGGCGTCAAGGTCGTCGACCTGGAGATCGCCGCCCTGCGCCTCGAGCGCGAGGTGGACCTGGCCAAGAAGCAGGCCGACATCCGCCAGGAGATCGCCGACCTGAACCTCACCCTCGAGCGGGACCTGCCCCACCAGCAGGCCCAGTTCGAGGCCGACCTGGAGGGCGAACGCGTGCGCGTCGCCCTGCTGACGCCGCTGGAGCAGATCGGCCGCATCTCCGTGACGGACCGGCCCGTGCGCCCGCGCAAGCTGCGGGCCACGGCGATCCTGACCGGGCTGGGTCTGTGCAGCGGGTTGTTCCTGGCCCTGGTCCGGGAGTACTACCGCCGCAACCGCGAGGCCATCCTCGCGGCGGGGGACTGATGCGCCGTGCCCGCCTGCTGTGCTTCGTCCTGGTCACCCTGCCCCTGACCAACTCGGTCACGCTGCCGGTGGGTTTTCCGCTGAAGCTCTACGAGGTGGCCGGGGCCCTGGCCATCGCGGCGCTGCTGGTGGGCGGGGTGGCGGATCTGGGCCGGCGCGGGCGCATCCCCGTCCTGTGGGGCGTCTTCTGGTTCGGCAGCCTCTTCGCCTCGGCCTGGGGCCTGATGCAGCTGGCGGAGGCGGATCTCAGCATGCTCGAGTGGGCCCACGGGCGCTTCCACCCCGCGGCCAACACGGTCTTCCATTACACCTACCTGGCGTTCGACCTCGGACTGATGGTGCTGGTGCTGCACGTCCTGGCGGTCGGGGGCCTGGACGAGCGCGCCTTCTGCCGCTGGTGGCTGTACGGCGCGGCCCTGGCCGTGGGCTACGGCGTGGCGCTGAACCTGGTGACGGCGGCGGGGCTGCCGCCGGCGGTGCTGCTGCGCTGGGACGAGGTGCAGTTCATGACCGTGGCGGGGATCCCCGTGGCCCGCACCGGGCCCTTCGAGGAGGGCAACTACTTCGGCTGGTACCTGCTGGCCTCCACCGTGATCGCCGCCTGGGCCGCCCTGCGCTGGGGCGACCGCCTCTTCCGCCTGATGCTGCCGGTGCTGCTGCTGGGGGTGGTGATGACCGCGTCTCCGGCCGCGCTGCTGGGCGTGCTGGCGGTGCTGTTCTTTGCGGCCATGGACCGGCGCGTGCGGCCCGGGGCCAAGGTCGCGGCGGTCGCGGGGGCGGCGGCGGTGCTGGCGTTCCTGGTCACGACCGGGCTGTTCCGCACCCTGGTCATCGACAAGTTCAGCCTGCTCTTCTTCGGCGGCGTGACCGACGTGACCAACGTCTCCCTGGTGCAGCGCCTGAACGAATCGTACCACGCCTGGCTGATGTTCCTGGACCACCCGTGGGGCGTGGGCATGGGGAACTTCGGCTACTTCTTCGGGCACTATCCGGACCTCTACACCTGGATGGTGTCGGACTTCTCCAGCGTCAAGCGCATCGCCAACAACATCTACATCGAGGTGCTGGCCGAGCACGGGCTGGCCCTGGCGCTGCTCTTTCTTTACCTGCTGTGGCGCCAGGGCCGGCGCCTGGTGCTGGCCCGGGAGCACCTGTTGGCCTTCGGCTACCTGCTCTGCTGCGGCTACTTCCTGGCCTTCCCGACCTTCCGCCTGGCCCTGGTCTGGGTCTTCTGGGGGCTGCTGGTCCACCTGGGACGTGACGCCCGCCTGCGGCCCGGTGGCGATCCGCAGGGCGCGGGGAAGGCCTCGGCGTGAGGGGCCGGGCGGGGATCGTGCGCAACCTGGGCGTGCTCTCCGGCTCCCAGGCCGCGGCCCAGCTGCTGAACCTGGCAGCGCTGGTCTTCCTGGCCCGCGTCCTGGGCGACCGCTGGTTCGGGGTCGTGCAGGTGGGCGTCGCGGTCTCGGCCTACGCGCTGATCACCGCCGAGTGGGGGCTGCTGACCCTGGGCGTGCGGGAGCTGGCCCGTCTCGAGCAGCCCGCCCGGGCCCGCGCCTACGCCCGGGTGCACCAGGGTCTGCTGGCCGTGCTGGCGGTCGTGGTCCTGGGCCTGGGCCTGCTGATCCTGCCGCGGCTGCCGTTCTACCGCGAGGATCCGCTGCTGTTCCTGCTCTACCTGGCGCTGGTGGTGCCGCAGGTCTTCGCCCACGAGTGGATCGGCATCGGCATGGAGCGCATGGGCTGGGTGGGCGTGTCCCGGATCGCCGGCAGCGCGATCTACGCCGGGGCGGTGCTGCTTCTGCTGCGGCCCCTGGACGGGGCGTGGGGCTGGCCTGCGTGGCGCTGGGTGCCCGTGTTCTACCTGGTGTCCTTCGCCGCGGGCCAGGCGGCCCTCGCGCTGCCGGTCAGGCGGTGGCTGGGGGGCTTCGTGCTGCCGACCGTGGGCCCGCGCGCCGAGTGGGGCCGCCGCCTGCGGGATGCCGCGCCCATCGGCGCCTCGATCCTGACCATGCGGGTCCTGATCAACGGCGACCTGGTGCTGCTGGGCATCCTGGCGACGCCGGCGGTGGCGGGGCAGTACGCGGCGCCCGCCAAGATCGGCTACCTCCTGGTGGTGGCCATGGAGGTGCTGTGGAAGGCGCTGCTGCCGCGGCTGTCGCGGCTGGCGGCCGAGCCGGGCGGCGTGTTTGCAGCCCGCTTCCGGCTCTACTTCGGCACGGTCGCGGTCGCCGTCGCGCCGGTCGCCGTCGGCGGGGTGCTGCTCGGGCCGGGCCTGGTGCGGCTGGTCTTCGGCGACCAGTACACGGCCGGCGGGCCGGTGCTGCAGGTGCTGGCGGTCAGCTACTCCCTGCTGGCTTTGGGCTGGTTCCTGGGCAACTCCCTGCTGGCGGCCGATCGCCAGCGGGAGATCTTCCTGCCGCTGCTGGTCGGCGCCGCGCTGGTGGTGGGCCTGGGCCTGGTCCTGATCCCGCGGCACGGCGCGGTCGGGGCGGCGGTGGCGGTGCTGGCCGCCCACGGGGCCCTGTTCGGGCTGACCGCCGTGCGCTGCCGCCGGTGGTTCAACCGGGACCTGGCCGGGGCGGGCCTGCCGTTCCTGGCCCGGGCCGGCCTGTGCGCGGTCGCCTACGCGGCGGCCGCGGGCTGGCCCCTGCGGCATTGGCTGCGCCGCCTGCGCGATGGGTGATTGCCAAGACGGGCCACCCGTGCCAGAGTCGGGCCGGAAAACCCCGGGCGGCGGCAGGACGTCCCCGGAACCAGGGAAAGGACGACCATGCGCAGAATCGTGACGCACGCGGCGGCCGCGGCCGCCCTGCTCGGGCTGATCGTGGCCGGCTGCGGCCAGCAGGAGCCGAAGACGGCCTGGATCGAGATCGAGCCCGGCCTGGCCTACGTGGATTCGGCCTTCGGCACCGGACAGGCGGTGGCCGGCGACGACTTCGTCGAGGTCCACTACACCGGCTGGTACGAGGCCGACGACGACGACCTGTTCGCCACCAAGGGCGACTCCCTCGTGAAGTTCGACAGTTCCCGCGACCGCGGCGAGCCCATCGCCTTCCCCCTGGGTCGGGGCCGCGTCATCGCCGGCTGGGAGCGGGGCCTGCCCGGCATGACCGTCGGCGGCAAGCGCACCCTGCGCGTCGGACCGGACCTGGCCTACGGGGCCGAAGGGCGGCCGCCCTTCATCCCCGGCGGCGCCACCCTCGTCTTCGCCGTCGAGGTGGTGGGCCTGCCCGAGGTCGGGCTGACCGTGCTGGAGCAGGGCACCGGTCCCGCGGCCGAGGTGGGCGACCGCCTCAGCGTGCACTACACCGGCTGGCTGTGGGAGGACGGGCAGAAGGGCACGGAGTTCGATTCCTCCATCGCCCGGGGGCGCCCGTACCAGTTCACCCTCGGCGCCGGCATGGTGATCCAGGGCTGGGACTACGGCCTGACCGGCCTGGCCGAGGGCACGAAGGCGCAGCTGGTGATCCCTCCCTCGATGGGCTACGGCGCCCGCGGCTCCGGCGGGGCGATACCGCCGGGTGCGACCCTGTGCTTCGACATCGAGCTCGTGGCCGTCGAGAAGCCGTGAGCACAAGCCGGTTGCATGACCGCGCGAATGCTGTTAGAATCCGTGCGCTTTCAGGCAGACGCCTCCGGTCGCGGGGCGTCTGTCTTTTGACGGCCCGCCGCGGCCACGGATCCCCCAATCAGGAGGAAAGGTGTTGATCTACCTCATCCCCGCCGCCGGCGTGCTGGCGCTGGTTTTCGCCGCGTACAAGGCCAACTGGGTCAAGGGCCAGGACGCCGGTGACGCCAAGATGCGGACCATCGCGGGCCATATCCACGAGGGGGCCATGGCCTTCCTCAACCGCGAGTACCGTGTCCTGTCGGTCTTCGTGGTGGTCGTGGCCGCCCTGCTGGCGGTCGGCAACGCCAAGGTGGCCAGCAGCCACGCCCTGATCGGCCTGTCGTTCGTGGTGGGGGCCCTGGCTTCGGGTGCCGCCGGCTTCTTCGGCATGCAGATCGCGACGGTCGCCAACGTGCGCACGACCCAGGCCGCGCGCACGGGCCTGAACCCCGCCCTGGCGGTGGCCTTCTCCGGCGGCACGGTGATGGGCATGGTGGTGGTCGGCCTGGGCGTGCTGGGCCTGAGCATCCTGTACCTCGTCCTGGACCGGGTCTTCGGCGTGGCCTGGGGGACCGAGCGCCTGCTGCAGGTCCTGTCGGGCTTCTCCCTGGGCGCCAGCAGCATCGCCCTGTTCGCCCGCGTGGGCGGCGGCATCTACACCAAGGCGGCCGACGTGGGCGCCGACCTGGTGGGCAAGGTCGAGGCCGGCATCCCCGAGGACGACCCGCGCAACCCCGCGGTGATCGCCGACAACGTGGGCGACAACGTCGGCGACGTGGCCGGCATGGGCGCCGACCTCTTCGAGAGCTACGTGGGCTCCATCGTCGGCTCGATGATCCTGGGCGTGGGCTTCGCCGCGGGTCTGGGCATCCCGGTGGCCAGCGCGGTCATGCTGCCGCTGGTGCTGGCCGCCTTCGGCATCGTCGTCTCCATCGTGGGCACGTTCTTCGTGCGCGTGAAGGAGGGCGGCAACCCCCAGACCGCCCTGAACCTCGGCACCTTCGGCGCCGGGGCGATCATGGTGGTCGTGTCCTGGTTCGTCATCCGGCAGATGCTGCCCGCGGGCGCCACGGGCGTGTTCCTGGCCACGGTCGTCGGCCTGGCCGGCGGCATCGCCATCGGCATGATCACCGAGTACTACACCGCCGAGGACAAGAAGCCGGCCCGGGGCATCGCCAGGCAGAGCGAGACCGGCGCCGCGACCAACATCATCGCCGGCCTGGGCCTGGGCATGCAGTCGACGGCCCTGCCCATCGTCGTGCTGGGCATCGTGATCCTGGTGGCCTTCAAGTACGCCGGCCTGTACGGCATCGGCATCGCCGCCCTCGGCATGCTCTCGACCACGGGCATCCAGCTGGCGGTCGACGCCTACGGGCCCATCGCCGACAACGCCGGCGGCATCAGCGAGATGGCCGGCCTGGGCAAGGAGGTCCGGGCGCGCACCGACAAGCTGGACGCGGTCGGCAACACCACCGCGGCCATCGGCAAGGGCTTCGCCATCGGCTCGGCGGCGCTGACGGCCCTGGCCATGTTCAGCGCCTACCAGCACATCGTCGGCCTGGAGACCATCAACCTGCTGGTGCCGACGGTGCTGGTGGGCCTGCTGCTGGGCGCGATGCTGCCGTTCCTGTTCTCCAGCCTCGCCATGGACGCCGTCGGCCGCGCGGCCTTCTCGATGATCGAGGAGGTGCGCCGCCAGTTCCGGGAGATCCCCGGGCTGATGGAGGGCACCGGCGTCGCCGATTTCCGGCGCTGCGTGGACATCTCCACCGCCGCGGCCATCAAGGCGATGGTCCTGCCCGGCCTGATCGCCGTCACCGCCCCCGTCGCCGTCGGCTTCCTGGGCGGCACCGAGATGCTGGGCGGCCTGCTGGCGGGCGTCACGGCCAGCGGCGTGCTGCTGGCCCTGTTCCAGTCCAACGCCGGCGGCGCCTGGGACAACGCCAAGAAGCACATCGAGGCCGGCCACTTCGGCGGCAAGGGCAGCGAGGCCCACAAGGCCGCCGTCGTGGGCGACACCGTGGGCGATCCGTTCAAGGACACGTCCGGACCCAGCCTCAACATCCTGATCAAGCTGATGTCGGTCATCAGCGTGGTGATCGCGCCGCTGCTGATCCGCTAGGCTGCGCACCAGGCGCGACGGGACCGGCCCGCCCCCCCGGGGACGGGCCGGTTCCTTTTTGGCGCCGGACCGCCGGCCTGTTAGATTTGGCCGGGCAGCCGGCTCCCCGCCCCGGGGTCCGGGCCGCCGGGGAACCCAACCCCTCGCCGGAGGATGACGCCATGGCCGCCCCGCAGCTCTCCGCCCATTTCGCCCGGCGCGACCCGTCGGTGATCCGCCTGGCGCAGATCGAGTTCGCCAAGCGCAACGACGGCACCGAGGCCGTCAACGTGGCCATCGGCAACGTCTCGCTGCCCATGCACCCGGCCATGCAGGGGCGGCTGCGGACCCTGGGCGAGGCGCCCAGCCCCTTCGCCGCGGGCGTGGTCAAGTACACCGCCACCGTGGGCCTCCAGGAGACCAACCAGGCGTTCCTGAACATCATCGCCTCCAGCGGCCTCGCCACCGGCGGCCTGTCCTGCCAGGTGACCGACGGCGGCAGCCAGGCGATGGAGCTGGTGATCGTCGGCTGCTGCGGGCCCGCCGGCAGCGACGAGCGGCCCCTGTTGCTGATCGACGCCGCCTACACCAACTACAAGGCCTTCGCCGAGCGTCTGGGCCGGCGCACGGTCTCGATCACGCGGACCCTGGATACGGACGGGCGCTTCTCCCTGCCGTCGCTGCCGGAGATCGAGCGGGCGATCGCCGAGCACCGCCCCGGGGCCATGGTGGTGATCCCGTACGACAACCCCACCGGCCAGCTGTACGACCACGGGTCGCTGGCGGCCTTGGCGCGCCTGTGCGTGGAGCACGGCATGTGGCTGGTCAGCGACGAGGCCTACCGCGAACTGCACTACGTGGACCGGCCGGCGGTCAGCGTGTGGGGGCTCGGCGAGGACGAGGTGCCCGGCATCACCGGCCGCCGCATCGGCATCGAGACGGCGAGCAAGGTCTGGAACGCCTGCGGCCTGCGCATCGGCGGGCTGGTCACGGACAGCCCCGAGTTCCACGCCCGGGCCGTGGCCGAGAACACGGCCTCCCTGTGCCCGAACGCCATCGGCCAGTGGATCTTCGGCGCCCTCGCGCACGAGTCCCACGCGGAACTGAGCGCCTGGTACGGGCGGCAGCGGGAATACTACCGGGGGATGCTGACGGGGTTGACGGGGCGCCTGCGGGAGCTGCTGCCGGGGATCATCGTCTCCAGCCCGGACGCCTCCATCTACTCGGTGGTGGACGTCAGGGACATCGCGCCGGCGGGGTTCGACGCCCTGCAGTTCGTGCTGCGCTGCGCGCGCACCGGGCAGGTGCAGGTCGGCGGCCGGCCGCTTACCCTTTTGACCGCGCCCATGGCGGGGTTCTACAGCATGCCGCCGGGGGCGCCCAACCCCGGCCGCACCCAGATGCGCATCGCCTACGTGGAGCCGCCGGACCGCATGGCCCTGGTGCCGGACCTGCTGGCGGGGCTGCTGCGCCAGGATTTCGGGGCGAGGCCCTAATCCCGCCCGGTGCCCGCCCGGGCCGCCCGCTGGAAATCCGCGGCCGCGGCCACCGTCAGCGGGTCGTCGATCAGGGCGGCCCGGGTCACGGCCCCGGCCCCGAAGCGCTCCCGCAGGGCATCCACGGCCCGGGCGAGATCCCGGCGGCGGTCGGCCCCGGGGCGGGCGAAGAGATCCAGCTGGGCAGTGCCCCCGTCCGCACCGATCAGGCGCGTGGCGGTGACTCCCAGCAGGCGCACCTGCTTGCCTCGCCAGGGGAGCTTGTCCAGGAGGGCCAGTGCCTCCCGATGGAGCTCCTCCCCCAGGTCCGAGGGCCGGGGCAGGAGCACCGCCCGCGTGTGGGTGGCAAAGGCGGCGTCCCGGAACTTGAGGGTGACGCCCC
>JACZKN010000572.1 GCA_014859985.1 Candidatus Krumholzibacteriia bacterium
TGGTGGCCCTGCGCGTGGTCCCGTTGCGCCACGACGGCGCGGCCCGGGCCCAGGCGGTGCTGGCGTCGGGCACCTGGCAGGTGCGCTTCGTGCCGGACAAGGGCGCGGGCGAGCTGCCGCCGCTGGCCCGCAAGCGCCTCGCCACCGTCAACGACGAGCGCTTCGGCGCCCAGTTCCTGAATCCCGCAGAGCTGCGCGCCCAGCCCACCGAGGCGGCCTGGCAGGGCGTCCTGCCCGAACGCTCGGCGGTGGAGAAGGCCCGCGGCGGCAAGGCCGGCACCCTGCTTGCGCCGGAGGCGAAGCTGGCGGTGCGCTCGACCCGCCTGTACCGGGTGGGCGCCGAGCGGCTGCGCGAGCGCGGCCTGCTGCCGGACACGCCGATCCAGGAAAGCGAGATCCGCCTCTACCAGCGGCGCTACCTGCCCGAACTGGACGACGGCTCGGGCAACCCGCCCTGGGCCGAGATCGAGGTGCCCATCCGCATGGTGGGCGACGGCGGCCTGTTCGAGGGCGCCGATTCCTTCGTCTTCTACGGCCTCGGCCTTAGGGACGACACGGCCTTCACGGCCGACCTGGGCGACGGTCCGGTCACCATCCCCGGCTGCGGCGACAACGGCGAGTGGGCCAACGACGCGAACGTCTACTGGCTGGCCGCCGCGCAGCCCGACCCGGGCCGCGCCTGGGCGCGCATGGAGACCACCACCCTGCCCGCGGCGGCGGGCACGCCCCTGCGCAACTACCGCCGCACCGACCACTACGAGGAGCAGCGGGTCATGCGCGAGAACGTGGCGGTGCGCCAGGAGGACCGCCTCGTCCTTAACCACCAGCAGGACACCAGCGTCTCGGTGGGCATCTCCGACCAGTGGGCTCCCGACCCGGTCGGCAACCCGGCCCGCATCGAGGCCGGCGCCTCGTCCTACGCCAACGCCCAGGTGAGCGTCGTGCGCTGGGTGCGCTTCGACCTGGTGGTCGATGACACGCAGGTCCACGAGCTGGGCCCGGTGGACCTGCGCTTCGACACCGAGCGGGTCTTCGGCTGGGACGTGGCCGCGCCCCTGCTGGCCGGCCAGGCCGCCGAGGTCGCCATGACCAAGATCAACCCCGAAGGCTCCCTGTTCTCGTATCTGAACTGGGTGCGCGTCAGCTACGACGCCCTCTACCGCGCCGTCAACGGCGAGCAGCGCTTCCACACCGGCGACACGGCCGGGCCGCGGCCCATCGAGCTCGTCGGCTTCGGCGACGCCGACCTGGGGCTGGTGGAGATCACCGACCCGCGCCGGCCGGTGTGGGTCGACCTGGCGGCGGCCAACGTCGTGGCCGACGGCCAGGGCGGCTTCGCCCTGTCGATCCTGCCCACCCAGGCTGCGCCGGACCAGCCCCGCGAGTTCTGGGCCTGCGCCGGCTTCAGCGGCACGGGGGTGGCGGAGTTCGCCTACAACGCCGCGACGCTCGCCGCCGACCCGGTGAACCCCACGTCCCTGTCCGGCGCCGCGCCGGACCTGCTGGTGGTCACCCACGACGCGTTCCGGGCCGGCCTGGACCGCTGGATCACCCACCGCCGGGCCCGGGCCGGCGGCGACCTGGACGTGCACGTGGTGGACGTGGCCGACCTCTACGACTGGTACGGGGGCGGCCTCAAGAGCGCCTGGGTGGTCAAGCGGATGGTCGAGCACGCCCTGGCCCGCTGGGGCACCTGGGCCCTGGTGGTCGTGGGCGACGCCAACGAGAACCAGCGCCAGCTGGTTGTTCCGGCCGGGGCGCGGGCCTGGTCCGTCGACTGGGTGCCGACCCATTACCACATCCAGTCCGAGCTGGGCGGCCACGAGTTCATGGCCACGGACAAGTGGTACGTGACCGACGAGACCGGGGACACCGACCAGACCGACACCTTCCCCGACCAGGTGCGCTCGCCGTGGAACATGCTCACCGGCCGGCTGCCCTGCAACAGCGCGGCGGAGCTGGACCGCATGATCGGCAAGATCATCACCGTCGAGACCCTCGTGCCTGGGCAGGACTGGCGCGGGCGCGGCATCTTCTTCGCCGACGACGCGTTCAGCACCGGATACGGTGCCGAGGCGTTGAACGTGCTGCAGTACAGGGGGGCGCTCGAGGAGCAGTTCGCCTGGAGCGAGCGGGACTCCCTGGCGGCCTGGTGGCGGGCGGCGACGCCCGTCGCCCTGGCGGCCGATACGCTCTTCCTGGACAACTGGCTCTCGCCCGTGTTCCCGGGCACCGCCGACCGGTCGGTGGCGCTGGTGCGCCAGGAGACCGAAAACCGGGCCACCCCGCCCCTGCGGGCGGCCCTGTCCCGGGGCGGCCTGATCGCGCATTACCAGGGCCACGCCAACGCCTACGTGCTGAGCACGGAGTACTGGCTGCAGGACCGGGCCAACGACCGCCGCGACATCCCGCTGTTGGCCAACACCGACAAGCCGTGGGTCTTCTTCGGCATGGGCTGCCACATCGCCGACTGGGCCCAGAACCCGGTGCTCAACCGCACCCAGGCCCACGATCCGTCCATTACCGAGAAGATGCTCCTGCGCGCGGGCGCCGGCGCGTCGGCGGGCTACGCCAGCAGCGGCTACGAGTACATCGCCAACAACCGCATCTTCGGCGAGCGCATGTTCCGCGTCTGGACCAAGCGTCCGCCGGTGGTGCCCGAACACGGCGGCAGCGGGCGCAGCCGCTGGCTGCTGGGCGAGCTGATGTGGGCGGCCGAGGCCGAGCACCTGGCCGCCACCTTCGGCGCCACCACCGACCGCGAGATGGTGGCCCAGTACGTGCTGCTGGGCGATCCGCTGATGACCCTGGACGCGGGCCCGCCCCAGGTGACGGCCGTACTCGAGGGCGCCCCCGACCAGGAGATCAGCGGCAGCTTCGACCTGGTGGCCACCGACCCGGGCAACCGGCGCACCCTGCGCGTCGCCGCGCGGGACGAGGCGGGCATCGACCGCCTGCTGGTCACCGACTCGGACGGCATCGACCTGACCGCCCAGGTGGTGGTCATGGCCGACTCGCTGCCCCCGGGGCAGGCCGACCACCAGGAGGTGCACTACCGCCTGCAGGTGCCGGTCAGGCCCTACCCCCACAGCATCGACGTGGAGGTGTGGGACACCGGCGGGCCCCTGCCCGAGGACCGGCACTGGACCCTGACCCTGGACGTGGACCAGCAGGTGGCCTTCACCACCGCCGGCCGGCCGGTCGACCCGGCGGTCTTCGCCTTCATCCCGCACGTGCCGGTGGATTTCCGGGCCACGGTCAGCGGCGCGGCCTGGCTCCACGCGGGCACGACCTGGGAGCTCACCAGCGGGAACCTCGAGCTGACCGAGGTGGTGCTGCCGTCGCTGAAGGACAACACGGCCGAGCTGTCGTTCACCGCCACGGCCCCCGAGGGCGAGGGCGAACGCAGCGTGGTGCTCAGCATCGACGGCCATCCCACCACCTGGGTGCTGCAGGCGGGCGAACAGGCGCCGCCGGACGTGACCATCAGCCGCGTCTACAGCTTCCCCAACCCCATGGCCGACCACACCCGGTTCATCTTCGAGACCGGCGCGGCCGGCGGCCAGGGGGTGGTCCGCGTGTTCTCGGTGGCGGGCCGGGTGGTGGCGCGCGTCCCCTTCAGTTTCGGCGGCGGGGGTTCGGGCATCGTCGATTGGAACGGCCGCGACAGCGAGGGCGACGAGCTGGCCAACGGAACCTACCTCTACCGGGTGGAGATGGACGCCCCCGGCGGGCGCATCACCAGCCCGGTGCAGCGCCTGGTGGTGATGCGCTAGGGCGCCGCCTGCGCAGGAAAGGCACCGTGATGAGAAGGATCTCGCGCGCGACCGCCGCCCTGCTGGCGCTGGCGGCCTTGGCTGTCATGGCCGGCCTGGCCG
>JACZKN010000573.1 GCA_014859985.1 Candidatus Krumholzibacteriia bacterium
GGCCATGGGTGCCTGCCGGGGCGGCGTTGCTGGCGGCGGCGGGCTTCGTCCTGCTGCGGGCGCGCAGCGCGCCGGTGCGCCGGGCCCTGCCGGCCTTCGCCTGGGCCGTGCCGTTGTTCGTGGCCACCTTCGCCATGGCTCCGGGGGTGCGCGGGGCGCTGCGCCAGGTGCCGCAGTTGGACGTGTCCTCCGTGGACAGCGACGTGCCGGTGGTGGTGGTGGTGTTCGACGAGCTGCCGCTGACCTCGCTGCAGGCGGCCGACGGCAGCCTCGACGCGGCGCTGTTCCCCCATTTCGCGGCCCTGGCCCGGGCGGGCGTCTGGTACCCGAACGCCACCACCGTCAGCGGCGCCACCCTGCGGGCGGTTCCGGGGATCCTGACGGGCAGGCTGCCGGCGTGGAACCAGCAGCCCGGCCTGGCCGATCACCCCCGCAACCTGTTCACGCTGCTGGCCGATTCCCACCGCCTGGTGGTGGACGAGGTGCAGACCAACCTTTGCCCGCCGGAGCTGGCGCGCTGGGTGCCGGCGACCGAGCGCCGCCGGCGGCTGGTGCGGGACGCGGGCATCGTGTACCTGCACGCGGTCGCGCTGCCGGCCTGGCGCGACCGCCTGCCGGCGATCTCGACCCGCTGGAGCGACTTCGGCGAGCAGCCCCAGGGCGATCCGGAGCGCCTGCGCACCGCCCGGCTCCGCGCCTGGATCGATCGCCTGACCGCGGGCGACCGCCCGCCCCTGGGCTTCGTCCACGCCCTGCTGCCCCACAGCCCGTACCGGCTGACCCCCGACGGCCACGTCTACCACTGGCGCGAACGTCCCGGCGTGGACCAGGACGGCCGCTGGGGCGACGATCCGGCGGTGGCGCGCGACGCCTGGCGCCGGCACCTGCTGCAGCTGGCGTGCACCGACGGCCTGCTCGGCGACGTGGTCGACCAGCTGCAGGCGCAGGGACTGTACGATCGCTGCCTGCTGGTGGTGACCGCCGACCACGGCTGCAGCTTCCGGGCCGGGGAATTCAACCGGCGCGCCAGCGCCACCAACCTGCTGGACATCATGGCCGTGCCCCTGCTGGTCAAGTACCCGCAGGGCGGGCCGCAGGGGACCGACCTGCGCCATGCCCAGCTCACGGACATCCTGCCGACGATCGTCGACGTCCTGGGCGCCGAGCCCGGTTGGGACTTCGACGGGCGTTCCCTGCGCGACGACTCGGCCCCGGACCGGCAGGTGCTCGATTTCCTCGACCAGGACGCCCGCGAACACCGGCGGGTCCCGGTGGCGGATCTCGCCCGGCGCGAGCAGTCGCTGCAGGCCAAGCACGCGGCCTTCGGCGACCCGCAGGAGCCCTGGGACCTGCTGCGCCGAGGACCGGCGGGCGACCTGGTCGGCGTGCCGCTGACCGGGCTGGACGTCCGCCCGGGACCTCGGCGCGCGACGCTCAACCAACGCCAGGAAGTCCTGCAGGTGGACACCACGGGGGTGTACCTGCCCGCAGAGCTCTCCGGCACCTGCCGGGTGGGTGATCGGGTGCCGGGGCCCCTGCTGGCCGTCGCTGTCGAGGGCGTGGTCGCAGGGGTGGGCCGGCCGCGCCGCCCCGAGCCGTCGGGGCCGGACCGGCGCTGGCGCCTGCTGGTCGACCCCGGCCGTTTCCGCCAGGGCGCCAACACCGTGGAACTGCTGCAGGTAAATGGCGAGGGCCCGTCGCGTCACCTGGTCAGCCTCGGCCGCTGGTCCCGCTCGGTGCTGGGGCAGGAACTGGGCGGCCGCGCCCTGGTCCACGTCCCCGAGAGCGGGTTCCACGCCCCCGAGACCTGGCACGGCACGCCCTTCCGCTGGACCGACGGCCGGGCGACCCTGCAGGTCCCCCTGGAGCCGGGTGAACGGCCGCGCCGCCTGACCTGCCGCCTGGTCTCAACCGGGCCCGCGGGCACGGAATTGACGATCCGGGTCGGCGGAACCACGATCGTGAACGAGAGCCTCGTCAAGGGCCCCTGGCAGGCGACGATCCGCTTGCCGGACCTGCCGCCGCACCACGGCGCCCTGGACCTGGAGATCACCAGCGGCGTGTTCGACGCGGGGCCCGACGACGGGCGGACCCTGGGGGTCGGCCTCGCAGGTATCGTCTTGAACTAGATGGCGTTGGGTGCGTCCCGCACGATTCCCCGCGGAATGTGGGGATTCCCGCGCCGATACCGCGTATATTGCCGGTCGGCGCCGGACCTCGCCACCGGCAGGCAACCCGCACAACGCAGAACGAAGGATCGGACCATGATGCAGATGGAACTCCCCGGCCGGGGCCGCCGGGACCACCGGAACCGCCGCCGGAACCTAGCCTCCCTGATCGCCGTGGCGGCCGTGGCCTTCGCCCTGCTGGCGGTCGCCCTGCCCGCCGCCCAGGCCGCCCCCGCCGTGCTCGAGGGCGATTTCGCCAGCGCGATCGTCATCGACGCCGAGACGGGCATGACCCTGGTGGCGGTGAACGAGCGCGCGCGGCGCCAGCCCGCCTCCATGGTCAAGATGATGACCGAGCTGATCGTGCTCGAGCGCGTCCACAAGGGCGACCTGGACATGGCCGAGATGGTGCGCGTCTCGGCCCGGGCCAGCAGGATCGGCGGCTCGCAGGTTTACCTGGCCCACGGCGAGGAATTCCCCGTGGAGGAATTGCTCCACGCCCTGGCCATCCACTCGGCCAACGACGCGGCCCAGGCCCTGGCCGAACACGTGGCCGGCAGCAGCGAAGCCTTCGTCGACCTGATGAACCTGCGGGCCAAGGAACTGGGCATGGCCGACACCGTGTTCCGCACGGTGCACGGCCTGCCGCCGGCCCGGGACCAGGAACCCGACCTGACCAGCGCCCTGGACATGGCTATCCTCGGCCGCGAGCTGATCCGGTACCCGGAGGCGGTGGAGTGGGCGTCCACCCAGACCATGCCCTTCCGCGACGGCAAGTTCACCCTCTACAACCCCAACAAGCTGGTGGGTAGGTACCGGGGCCTGGACGGCATCAAGACCGGGTACACGGTGCCCGCCGGCTTCTGTGTCACGGCCTCGGCGGTGCAGATGGGCAAGCGGCTGATCTCGGTGGTGATGGGCTGCTCCACCGACAAGGCCCGCGCCAACGAGACCACCCGCCTGCTCTCCTACGGCTTCAACCTCTACACCCAGCTGCCCGTGCTGGCGGCCGACGGCCAGCCCCTGGACACCCTACTGGCGGTCAAGGGGGGCAAGCTGAAGGAGGCTCCGGTCACCGCCGCGGCCGCGCTGGTGGTCAGCGTGCCCCGCGACCGCACCGGCGACGTCGTCGTCGAGTACCGGCTGTCCGCGGCGGCCGAGGCGCCCCTGGCCGCGGGCACGGAGGTGGGCCGGGCGGTGGCCCTGCTGGACGGGATCGAGCTGGGGAGCGTGGCGGTGGTCGTGGCCCAGGACGTGGTCAAGGGCAACTGGCTGGACCGGCTCTTCCGCTGAGGCCGAAGTCGGGAGCTGCTGACACGCCGGCGACGCCGGTGTACCATCTGGACCATCGGACTATCGGGCCGTGGCTGAATCCGATCATCCCCGACGGAAGGGCCGACGCGCCATGACCTTCACCCGGCACCCGGTACGGGGCGCCGGCCCGCCCGCGGCGGTGCTGCTGCTGCTGGGTGCCCTCGTGCTGGCCGGAGGCTGCGGCGGCCCGCGGGGCCCGGTCTGCC
>JACZKN010000071.1 GCA_014859985.1 Candidatus Krumholzibacteriia bacterium
CGCCATCCGCTCGCGCGCCTGCCCGAGCACCTGCAGCGTCGACCCGGCCGGGCCCGCGCTGGCGGTCACCGCCGTCCGCAGCCGCGCGTTCGGCGCCAGCACCCCGCAGCAGCGGTGCTTGTGGCGCCGGGGCGGGGTCACCAATCGGGCCAGGCGGTCCAGCAGCTGGTGCGGGGTCAGCAGCAGCCCGGTGCGGCCGTCCGTGGTGGGTTTGCGCAGGCGGTAGACCAGCAGGTCGTCGCCGAGGCGGCCCAGGCGCTCGCCGCTCAGGGGCGGCCGGGCGCAGTACCTGACCAGCCGCTCCAGGCCGTGGCGGTCCCAGCCCGGCACCGTTTGACGGAACGGGACTCGTCGGCGTACAGGCCTACCAGGAAAGTACCGTTCACCAGCGACTGGGCGGCCGCTGATATTACAACGTAGTGAAGATCTCCTTCGGCGGAGGCATGACGGTCTGCCAGACGTGTGGGTCGATCTTCCTCGCCTCGTCCATGAACTCGCGTCCGCGGTCCCTGTCGCCCTTCCGGTGATGGATCATGCCCATGCGTCCGGTCGCATAGGCCGCGAGGGCCAGCGGAGGATCGGCATCCAGATACCGCTGGGTCAACGCGATGGCGCGATCCCAATCCTGCTTCATGAAATACGCCAGGCCCAGCCTCAGCAACCCGTAGCAGCTGCTCTTGTCCTTCGCGATCGCCTTGTCCAGGCACTTTTCCGCCAGATCCAGATCTCCGGCCGTGATCAGTCCGTCGGCGGCCTCGACCAGCGCCCGACAGTCGTCCGGATGGTCGGCCAGGACCTGGTCCCACAGCTTGTGTTGCTCCTTCTCGTCCACGAGACAGCAGCGGGCCTTGGCGCCCAGGATGGGGTCCTTTTCCTCGAGCAGGAGGACGTGCGCCTCCATATCTCCCGCCTTCAGGCCCAAGTCTGGCGCCATGTCGACGCTCAGTTGGACCAGTAAATATCGCGCCTGGTGATTGTCGGGATCCGCCGCCAGGATGGTCTCGAGTTGATCGAGGGACTCCTGTCCAAACGTCTTCATTCGTTCCTCGTCGCCGTGATGCGCCGCGTCGATCAGCGCATAGCCCGAAGCCATGGCCGCGAAGTACCGGAAATCGTTGTCGCCGGGCGCGCAGCGGACCGCGGCTTCGGCCTCCGCGTGCATCTTGTCGATTTCGAGAAGGAAGAGCCGCGCCCGCGCCAGCTCGTAGTGGAGGATCCCTGCATCCGGGTGTTCCGCGATTCCATCCTCCAGCATCTGAACCGCATCATCGACCCGGCCCTCCATGCGCAACTCGAAAGCCTTCGTGGCTATGGCAACGGGATCATCGGCGGCATTCGCGGGTGGCGACAAGGCGACGACCGTCAGCAGTACCAGTGCTCCGGCGATGCCCGCCGGCAGGATTCGATTGTTCATGATTCCCCCTCCTTCATCATGACCCTTTGGTCTGGGCCGATTGTCGGGGCTGCCTCGACAGCCCCTCCGGGCCCGCATCACGGGCCGCCGGGCCCCGCGGAAATGAAAGCCTGTTTTCGTTTTTTCGCCATGGCGACCGGCCGGCGGCGTCAGTTCATGCCCCTCGCCACCAAGGGAACCGCGATCGCGATCACCGCCAGAACCACCAGCATCAGGGAGAACAGGGTGTAGCGGGAACGGTAGGTTCCCAGCAGGTCATCGTCGTAGTACTTGGCGACGTCGTTGTCGGTGTACATCCGGTTCAACCCCCGCAGCAGCTTTTCGCGGGAGGTGCGCCCCGCGGTCAGGGCCCGCAACGCGAAGAGGTTGATGAGAATCGTCCCGACGACGAGCAGGATGCCGCACTTGAGGTACTCGCGGAAGGCGGCCTCGACGTGGCGGGGCACGACGGGCACGAGGTCGTCATCGTGCCCGGCGGACGCCAGGTGGGACTCCAGGTGCTCCCGCACCACCCGGCGCAGGACCGTGCGCTCGGGCCGTCGCGGCCGGTAGACGCCAGGGCCGGCGGGTTGACCCCGGGCGTGGACGGAGTCGGCGGGCACGGCAGCTCCCGGGGCCGGGGGCCCGCGGGAGGAATGGGAACGGGAAGGCGGAGGCGGGGGGCACAGCGACGGCACATGCAGGATCAGTGCCGGATCCGGGCGGCGCCACCCGCGTCACTCCGGATCGCGGTGTCCACCACGATGGCACGCCTGGACGGGGCCATGGGCCGGGTTGGGAAGAGCCAGGAGGCGATCCTGGCTGCCCCCGGTCCGGGCCGACCTCGACCGCCGCGGCCCTGCCTCCTGCGACGTCGTCGTGAAGGGTCGAGTCACTCTTCGGCTGCTTCGCCCGATTCCAGCCGATCAAGCTGCGCGACGATCAGACGACGTTCGTCCGGGCCGAAATCCCGGCCGTACAGGCGCAGGAACAGGCGCGCCCGCCACGAATGGCCGCCGGGATCGCCCGCGGCGGCCAGCCCCGCCAGGGCCAGTTCGCGTGCTGCGGCGAACATGCGGCAGCTGGCGGTCAGCCTTTCGGCAGGTGGCCTGGACATCAGCATCTCGCGGTACATCGTGCGCACCGCGGGCGTCGTGTCGCGAGTCATCCCATGAGCTCCTTCAGTCGAGCCAGGGCACCTAGGCGTTGCGCCCAGCATTCAATATAATCCCTGTCGATATCCTCCAGCGACTCCAGCAGCAGGCGCAGATCGGCGCGCTGCACTTCGGAATCCCCGGCGATCCACCACAACAGCTTGGACAGGATCAGATCTTCAGGAGCGACGACCGGAATCCCGCGGCCGCCGATGTCCATGAATCGGCGGCGCGCGAACTCGGTGCGCCGGTATTCCTCGGGGCGGCGGACGACGAAGTCCGCCTTCGATACACCTTCGAGGTGGATGATGTTGAACATCCCACCGGTCGCCAGCGCCTCCCGAACGGCGTCCGCGCTGATATAACAGACGTCCTGGAACAGCTCCACCAGATCCTCGGTCGTCCGCCCTTCGCATTCCACGACGAGATCGATGTCCCGGGTCATGCGCGGCTCGGCGTAGAGGGCCATGGCCAGCGAGCCGGTCAGCATGAAGGGGATGCCGGCCCCGTCGAGCCGTTCGGCGATGAGATGCAGGAAGTCGAGTTGGTCCTGCACGGAGGTTGCTCCATGGACGCGTTGTCGGATCGGTTCGCGGCGATGGTATCATCGTACCGTGACCGTGGTCAACTCGCCCGGCGCACGATCGGCGGGCACGGCAGGTGACGCGCCGCGAGGACCTACTTCACGAGAGTCATCCTGCCCGCCGCGCCGCCCCCAGCCGAGACCAGCCGGTACAGGTAGACGCCGCTGCCCAGGGCCCGGCCGCTGTCGTCACGGCCGTCCCAGACGGCGTCGTGCCGCCCCGTCGGCAGCTCCTGCGCCACCAGCGTGCGCACGCGGCGGCCGGCCAGGTCGTGCACGGTCAGGTTCACGCGGCCGGCGCTCTCCAGGGTGAAGGCGATGGTGGTGGCTGGGTTGAAGGGGTTGGGGTGGTTGCCCAGCAGCCGCGTCCCGCCGGCCGCCACCTCCGGCACCGGGGAAGCGCCCGAGATCACGTCCACCGTGCCCAGCCAGGGCGCCATCTCCAGCCCGGTCACCGTCAGGTCCAGCCGGGCGCCGGCCGGCGGCGTGCGCAGCCAGACGACGTCCGCCCGGCCGCTGCCGTCCACGGTACCGCGGGCGTAGAGCACCGGGCCCTGGCTCACGGCGACGACCGCGCCGGCCGGCCCGGTC
>JACZKN010000574.1 GCA_014859985.1 Candidatus Krumholzibacteriia bacterium
CGGCCGGCGTCTACCTGGCCCGCCTGTCCGGCCCCGCCGCCCCCGCCACCACCAAACTCCTCCTCCTCCGCTGACCTCTTCCTCCTGAAGGAGCGGCAGCCGTCCCGCCCGGTGGCGATGACACGAAGGCCCGGCGCAATCCGCAGGGTCTTCCCGAGGACGCGCCGGGCCTTCGTGTCATCGCCACCGGGCGGGACCCCTACCGCTCCTTCTCGGTCCAGACCTCGATGATCCTGAGGATCGTCTCGGTGGCCAGCTCCATGTCCTTGACGCAGATCCACTCGCCGTAGCCGTGGAAGTCCTGCTCGCCCGTGAACACGTTGGGCGTGGGCAGGCCGCGGGCCGACAGGGTCGAACCGTCGGTGCCGCCGCGGATGGAGCCGCGCACCGGCTTCAGGCCCGCGCGCTTGACCGCCTCGAGGGCGTAGTCCATGGCGCGGGGCTCCTTCTGCAGGTCGTACTTCATGTTGCGGTAGTACTCCTTGACCTCCAGGCGGAAGGTGGCGCCGGGCCACTGGTCGCAGGCCTTGACCGCGTGTTCGCGGATCTTCTCGGCCTTCGGCTTCAGGCCGTCGAGGTCGAAGTCGCGGATCAGCAGGGTGACCTCGGTCTCGCTGGTGTTGCCCTTGATGGAGATGGGGTGGATGTAGCCCTGCTTGCCCTCGGTGGTCTCGGGGGCGCCCTCGCGGGGCAGGGAGGCCAGGAACGCGCCGGCCACCTTCACCGAGGGGATCATCTTGTCCTTGGCGTAGCCGGGGTGGATGTCGCGGCCCACGAAGGTGACGATGGCGCTGTCGGCGCAGAAGGTCTCGTCCTCGATCTCGCCGCGGCGGCCGCCGTCCATGGTGTAGGCCACCTTGGCGCCGAACTTCGCGACGTCGAAGTGCTTGACGCCGGCGCCCACCTCCTCGTCCGGCGTGAAGACGACCTTCAGCGGCCCGTGCACCCAGTCGGGGTTCTCGCGGATGCGGGTCAGGGCCTCCATGATCTCGGCGATGCCGGCCTTGTCGTCGGCGCCCAGCAGGGTGGTGCCGTCGGCGGTGATGATGGTCTCGCCGATGCACTCCTGGAGGTATGCGTTCTCGGCGGCGAGGATCCTGCGGCCGTTCTTCGGCAGCTCGATGTCCCCGCCCCGGTAGTTCTCGTGGAAGGTCGGCACCACGTTCTCGCCGCTCACCTCGGGGTAGGTGTCCATGTGGGAGATGAAGGCGATCACCGGGACCTTCTCGCAGCCTTTGCTGGCGGGCAGGCTGGCCGTCACGTAGCAGTGCTCGTCGACCGCGGCGTCCGCCAGGCCGATGGCCTTCAGTTCGTCCACCAGGATGTGGGCCAGGTCGAACTGGCGGGCCGTCGACGGGTAGGTGTCCGAGTTCTCGCTGCTGGTGGTGTGTACCTTGGCGTAGGTGACGAAGCGATCGACGAGGCCGGGGAACTCGGATCCGGGTTTGCGTTCGAGCATGGTGGGTCCTCCGCGGACGGCTGGACGGTTCCGGGGGCCTCGGCGGGCCCCGCGCGGCTGGCGAAAGGCCCATGATAGGCCCCGGGCGCGGCGGGGCGCAAGCGGCGGTTGGCCGTGCGGGTCCGCCGCGCCCGGCCCGATCGTTGCGGGGG